>JAGVHG010000184.1 GCA_020056715.1 Phycisphaerae bacterium
CGACCCTCCGGCCCGGTCAACGGTCGTGGTGAAGGAACTCGTCCTCGGCGGCGCGAAGTTTGAAATCGACTGCGTGACGAGTCTTTGATGGTTAGCCGCGGACCTGTTTAGCCTGCATGCCGAAGAACTTCGCGCAAGCCATGCTCGATCAGCGCGGCGCGGGAAACCTTCAACTTCTTCGCAAGTCGATCGGTGCGGACCAGCAGCGATTTTTCAACGGTGACCGAAATCGCCTTAGCGCCGCGGCCTCGACGTGGCCGATCAGGCTTCTTCTTGATCCGCTCCCATTGGCGGCGCGACGCTTCTTCCAACTCACCAAACGTATCCGCGACAAACTCACGATCGAACTCGGCGGTAGCTCTTGCAAGTTCGTCGGCGTTCATCTCCAGGACTGATTTTTTGCGTCTCACGATCGCCTCCGCCTGTGGCAATTATTTCTGCGGGTCATGCGGCGTAGACAACTCTCCGGCTCTCGTTGACCCGCCGGATGAAGTACGGGTTTCGCATAGCGCCAGGCTCCACCAGATCGACCCGCCGACCGAAAAGTGCCTCCAACTCGTGAAGGAGCCCGAAATACGTGTCAAACCGCTCGCTATCGGGAACACCGCGAAACTCGACGAGAAAGTCAAGATCGCTTCGGGTCTCGTCGAACGTACCGTCCGCCGCCGAACCGAAGACCTCCAGCCGCGACACGTGGAACCGTCGACAGATGTCCTCCAACGCACGGCGTCGAGAGTCGATGATATGATGCGTTGCGATCATTCGAATATAGTCCAGCAGATAGCTATCGTTTAACCGCGTCGGCCACCCGTAGGATATTATTGAGAAGAGATCGTAGCTGATCCAGTGGATACACCGTCGCCGGATCGCTCTTGGCATTCGGAGGGTCGTCGTGCACTTCCATGAACAGGGCATCCGCTCCGGCGGCGACGGCGGCAGCCGCCAACGTGCCGACGTACTGACGATCCCCGCCGCTCATGTTCCCCGCCCCGCCGGGTTGCTGACAGCTATGCGTGGCGTCGAACACCACCGGCGCGTACTGCTGCATGCGCGGGATCGCGGTCATGTCGTTGACCAGCCGGTTGTATCCGAAAAACGTTCCCCGTTCGGTGAACAGGAAGTTGTCGCACCCCGACTCGCGTAGCTTCGCGGCCACGTTGCTCATCTCCTCGGGTGACAGGAACTGGCCCTTCTTGACGTTCACGCACCGCCCTGTGGCGGCCGCCGCCGCGAGAAGATCGGTCTGACGGCACAAGAACGCCGGGATTTGCAGGCAGTCCAGGACTTCACCGGCAGGCGCCGCTTGCTGGGCCTCGTGAATGTCGGAAAGCACGGGCACGCCGATTTGCTTGCGCACCAGGCCGAGGATGCGCAGCCCCTCTTTCAATCCCGGCCCGCGGAAGCTATGGATGCTCGAACGGTTGGCCTTGTCGAAGCTGGCCTTGAAGACAAACGGCATCTTCAACGCGGCGCAGATGTCGCGGATCGACTCCGCCATCCGCAACGCGTGCTTTTCCGACTCGATCACGCACGGCCCGGCGATCAAAACCAACGGCTCTCCGCCGCCGATCTTGATACGCCCGATCTGTGCAGTCTTAGCATTCACGCTCACGATAGACTACCCGCGCCTTGAAAAAGTGTCGAACGCCATCTTGCAAATGCTCTGCAAGTGTTAGTGAAATCGTGCCGCGATGGGCATTCTCCGCCCCGTACCGAACGCTCGACTCGTAACCTTCAAGCCGACAGGGGCCTGTTTGCGTTTATGTTCCGCGGTCTCCACCATCCGTGCTACGCGCACCACCGTCGCACGATCGAAACCCATCGCCACGATATCCTCCACGGCCTGGTCGCGCTCGACGTATTGTTCCAGAATCGCGTCGAGCACCTCATATGGCGGCAACGTGTCTTGATCGGTTTGATTCTCCCGCAATTCAGCCGAAGGCGGCTTCTCAATCGTGCGCAGCGGAATCAATGCCCGCCCGGCCGAACGGTTGACCGCACGCGCGAGATCGTACACGACGGTCTTGGGCACGTCGGAGAGGACCGCGAGTCCGCCGCACATATCTCCGTACAACGTGCAATACCCCACGGCCCATTCGCTCTTATTTCCCGTGCTGAGCAACAGCCGGCCGAACTTGTTGGACAACGCCATCAACAAACTTCCACGGATGCGGGCCTGCATGTTCTCCTCCGCCACACCCGGCGGACGATCGGCAAAAAAGGGCCTCACTGACTCCTCAAACGCGTAGTGCATGCTTTCGATCGGAATGCTTTGCAGCTCAATCCCCAGATTCCCGGCCAGCTCCCGCGCATCCGCGAGACTATGCTCGCTGCTAAACCGCGACGGCATGGCCACCCCGAATACGTGCTTGGGGCCTACCGCTTCCACCGCGAGCACCGCCGCCAAGGCCGAGTCGATCCCCCCGGAAAGCCCCAGCACCACATCTTGAAACCCACATTTGAAGAGATAATCGCGGATCCCCAGCACCAACGCCGACCGAATCCCCTCGATCCGATCGGGATACGGCTCGACTCGTTGCGGGGAAGGCGAATCCAAGTCCACCACCAGCAAGTCCTCGACGAATGGCGTCGCTCGCGCCACGACTCGACCGTCCGCATGAAAAACCGCGCTGCCGCCGTCGAAGATGAGATCGTCGTTGCCCCCGACCTGATTGACGTAGATCAATGGCACGCCGTACTCGCGAACCTGCGCAGCGAACAACGTCTCGCGTTCTTGTTGAATGCCCGCGCGATAGGGCGATCCGGACAGGTTGATCAGCAGCTCCGCCCCGGCCTCCACCGTCCGCGCGATCGGGTCCACCCCGTACACCCGCCGACCCTCAAACTGATGGTTGTTCCACAGGTCCTCGCAGATCGTCAAGCCGACGCATCGTGACCCGCTCCGCGTACGCAGGGATAGCGTTCGCACGCTCTGTCCCGGATTGAAGTAGCGCGATTCGTCGAACACGTCGTAGGTGGGCAGTAGCATCTTTGCGTACCACGTGGAGATCATCCCGTCGCGACAAACGGCCGCCGCGTTATAGATGCCCTTCCCTCCGCCCGTCGGATCGGGCTGAACATAGCCCACCACGGCGGTGATGTCGGTGCAACAAGAAGCGATCCGCTGCGTCGCGGTCAGGTTTCTGTCCACCAGGTCACGGCGCAGGACCAGGTCCTTGGGCGGATATCCGAATACGGCCAGTTCCGGCGTCACTACCACGTCCGCCCCCGCGGACCGCGCTTGCTCGATCCGCTCCAGAATCCGCGCGCAATTGCCCTCGATGTCGCCGACGGTGGGATTGATCTGCGCCAGTGCGACTCTCATCGTTTCGCGGCGGTCCCTTTAGGTCATCACCTTCATGTCCGATACGCGGCGGCATTGTAGCAGGGAAGCGGGGTTTTCCGAAAACCACTACGGCGGAACGAAGATAGGACAACACCGCTCTGTGATCCCATACGATGGGTTCGGAAACCCAACCGAAGTTCCAGGAGCTACGGGGTGAGTCCTATGTCTACTGATACGCATCGTGGCAGGATTTACAGGTCGCTTCGAGCTTGGCGAGCAGCGATTTCATTTTGTCCTCGTCGGCATTGTCTTTTTTCTTCGCCTCTCCGGCGAGTTCCATGGCCGTGTCACGAAGCTGCCCCGCCCAACCGCGATAGTCCTCTTTCTCGTTGTTGTAGGTGTTCACGTTGGCAAGTTCGGCCAGCGCTTCGGACGTAAGTTGAATCGCCACCGGCCGATCCACGTCTTTCGTTCCGGCGAGTGACGTCTGGAGCTGCTTGAACGCCAACATCTGCCCGGTCATCACCCCGCGCACTGACGCCACCGGCTTGTAAGGCCCGCCCCCGGGCGCCGACGGTGCGCTATCCGCCGTGGTCACCAGCGCCAGACACCAAATGCACCCCGCGAACAAAACCACGGTCAACGCCATTCTGCGAACCATCGTTAATAACCTCCCGAACTAGGATGTCATCATTCTTGACTCAACGTTGAGCGGCGCGATTATTCGTCGAACTGCGCCTTGTGTCCAGTCGTCGACCGCGCACCCTGTTACTCCTCGGTTGCGCCGCCGGCGGGAAGGTTTAGCGTCCGGTCCGCAATGCCATAGGCTTCGCAGTACGCCATCAGCATTCCGACGTAGGAGGTCGGAACTTCGCAGGCCTTGTCCAACTCCAGCGCCGTTTGCACCGCGCGGATGCTCCCTTCGTCCGGGCCTTCGATCTCCACGAACAACCCGAGCCGCGCCGGCTCATCCAGCTCCACCCGGCAACCGTTGAGCTGCCAGCTCTCGCGGCGCTTCTGGTAGCACAAAATCGGCACGAACCCAAGTTCCTCCAGAACCTGTGCCAGCGATATAGCGTCCGTTATGCCGACTTCGATCTCCTCACGCGACTTGAGCGCCGTCGCCAACCGCGGGCCTTTGAACGTCAACGTAGCGCGGCTCGTGGTGCCATCGAGCGGAAGCGCAGTCCGCAGCCGCAACCCACACCCTCGCTTACGCAGCATCCCGTCCGCGCGATCATAAATACGGTTGGTCTCGACCACGGCCTCGATGAAGCGCGCCCCGACATCCTTGAGCCGCTGCCGCACCGGTCCGTGCGACTCCACCCGCAGCTTCAACTCAGTCTCGAGAGACATCTCAAATCTCAAATCGACAATCGAAGAATCTTCGCGGTCTTACACAAGGATATTAACGAGTCGCCCCTTGGCCACAATCACCTTGCGAATGGCCTTCCCGCCGATGGCGGCCACAACTTTCGGATCGGCCAGTGCCGCCGCTTGGATGCTCGCCTCATCCGCCTCCGCCGCCACCATCACCCGCGACTTGATCTTTCCTCCAACCTGCACCGCGATCTCAATCTGCTCGTCGCGAGTGAGTTTCTCCTCGAACGTAGGCCATGCCTCGTACGTCAACGTCCCCGCATGTCCCAACCGCGACCACAATTCCTCGGCCAGGTGCGGGGCGAACGGCGCCAGCACAAGTACGAACGGCTCCAGCACCGCACGCGACCGTTGTTTCAGCGGCGTCATCACGTTTACAAAATCAAACATCGCCGCGATCGACGTATTGAACTTCAACGCCTCGATGTCCTCCGTCACTCGCTTGATCATCTTGTGCATCGCCCGCAGCGAAACGGCGTCCGGCGGGTCATTCGTCATCGCCGGACTAAGCTCCCCGCTCGACTCATCCACGAACAACCGCCAGATTCGCTGACAGAGCTTGAACAACCCGGGTACGTCCCGCGTGTTCCACGGCTTGGACGTCTCCAGCGGACCCATGTACATCTCGTAGAGCCGGAACGTATCCGCACCGTATTGGGCGATGATATCGTCCGGATTGACCACATTTCGCAACGCCTTGCTCATCTTGGCGACGATACGTTCCACCGGCTCGTTGGTGTTTTTGAGCACGAACCGGTCGTCGCCGCGCTCCTCGACCGCATCCGGCCCTACGATTATTCCCCGCCGGTCGCGATACGCGAAACTCTGGATCATCCCCTGATTGAACAGTTTGCGAAACGGCTCGCGGGTGGAGACGAACCCCAGGTCGAAGAACACTTTGTGCCAGAACCTGGCATACAGCAAGTGCAGCACGGCGTGCTCGGCCCCGCCGACGTAGAGGTCGATCGGCATCCAATATCGTTCGGCGGCCGGGTCGCAGAATTGATCGCTGTTGCGCGGATCGATGAACCGCAGGTAATACCAGCACGACCCCGCCCATTGCGGCATCGTATTCACGTCCCGTCGATAGCTTATGCCGTCTCGCGTGACTTGACGCCACTCCGCCGGCGCTCGCCCCAACGGCGGCGTGGGCAGAGATTCCGCATCGGCCTCCGACGGGGTCGGTTTGAACTCCTTCATCGGCGGCAGCTCGAGCGGAAGCTCGTCGTCACGCAGGGCAACCGTCTCTCCGTCCTCGCCGTGCAACACGGGAAACGGTTCGCCCCAATACCGCTGCCGGCTGAAGAGCCAGTCGCGCAGCTTGAAGTTCACCGCCGCCCGCCCCAGCCCGTTTGCCTCCAACCAGGCCGTGATCTTCTTCTTCGCGTCTTGCGTGGAGAGTCCGTTCAGTGAACAAACCTTGCCCGCAATGCTCGTGGTGACACGGGGCGCCGGCGAGTTGACCGCCGTACTTTCTTCACAGAACGCCGCTCTCCACGACCTCGGATTCTTCACATAGTACTCGATGAGCTGATCCACGCCGACCCGATCGCGCAGCTCGGTTACGGTCATATCACCAAGTCCTTCAAACTTCCGCCATTGTTCGTCGATGCTCTCCGCACGTTCGGGCGCTTCCCGCGCGAACTGCTCAAACCCCTCAGCGGCCGCCCGGTCGATTTGCGGTCCTGTCTCCGCGATCCGCTCCTCGATCCACGCCGCGGTCGGCTTCACCACTGCGACGATCGGCAGATCGAACGCGAACGCGAACTCAAAGTCGCGCTCATCGCTTCCCGGAACGGCCATGATCGCCCCCGTCCCGTAACCCATCAGCACGTAATCCGCGATCCAGATGGGAATCCGCTCCCCGTTCACCGGATTGATCGCGTAGGCCCCCGTGAAAACGCCGGTCTTTTCCTTGCTTTCCGCGGTGCGGGTCATATCCGACTTCCGCTTGGCCGCCTCCACGTATTGCGTGACCTCGCCGCGGTGCTCCTTCGTCGTGATCCGCTCCACCAGCGGATACTCCGGCGCCAGCACCATGTAAGTCGCCCCGAACAACGTATCCGGCCGCGTCGTGTAAACCCGAATCGCATCCGCCCACTCAGAGCACGGAGCGGCAGCGACGTGAGAATCAGAGCGTGGAGCGGAAGCGACACGATGTTGTGTGCCACTGCTCTGTGAGCAGTGGTCAGTGGGTGCCACTGGTCCACCGATCGGCGGATCCGCCAGTGGGAAAACAACCTCCGCCCCGACGCTCCTCCCCACCCAATTGCGCTGCATCAGCTTGATCGGCTCAGGCCAGTCAAGCTCGTCGAGGTCGCTAAGCAACCGCTCCGCATACTTTGTGATTCGCAGCATCCATTGCCTTAGCGGCCTGCGATACACCTGGTGGCTCCCTCGGTCACTGCGTCCCTCATTGTCCACTTCTTCGTTGGACAGCACCGTGCCAAGCGCCGGGCACCAGTTGACCGGCACTTCGTCGATAAATGCCAACCGCTGTCGGTCAATTGCCCGTCGCTTCTCCGTTTGGGATAGCCCTGCCCACTCCCGTTGGCTGACGTGCTTCGACCGCATCAGCCCCAGCGACGCATCCACTCCCCATCGTCCGGACTCCAGTTCCGCGATCAATTCCGCGATCGGCCTCGCCCGACCGATCACCTTTCCTCCATCCGCCCCGGCCCATTCGCACGATTCGTCGTACCAGCTTTCGTGCATCCGCGCGAACATCCACTGCGTCCACCGGTAATAGCCCGGATCACTCGTTGCCAGTTCCCGCCCCCAGTCGTAGGAGAAGCCGAACATCTTGAGCTGCCGCCGGTACATCTCGATGTTTTTCTGCGTGGTGACGGCCGGGTGGACGTTGGTCTCAATGGCGTACTGTTCCGCCGGAAGCCCGAAAGCGTCAAACCCCATGGGGTGCAGCACGTTGAACCCCCGCATCCGCTTGTACCGCGTCACAATGTCCGTCGCGCAGTAGCCGATGGGGTGCCCTACGTGCAGCCCGGCCCCACTTGGATAAGGGAACATATCCAGGATGTAATACTTGGGCTTGGTCGCATCCGCGCCCCCTGAATGTGGCACCGGCTTCCAGCCGGTGGTCTGTTCACCCGGATTGAGCGTGCGGAAGGTCGCGTGCTCTTCCCAATACCGCTGCCACCGCGTCTCAATCGCGGCGAAGTCGTACCGACCGGGCTTTTTGTCCGAGTCCATAGTCATAGGCCGCACACTATATCAGATCCGCGACAGCAGTGGAGCGGTCAATCCGAACCCGGAGCGCAGGCGACGGTCCGCTTACGGACCATCACCACAAATCGACAATCTCAAATCGCAAATCGACAATTCTTCTGTTGTTCCGCCACTTTGACGATCCTAGAATTAAGGGACTTGGAGTGACGCAGCGTGCATGAACCGTTGAAAACCGCCGCCCCTGACAACCTCGCCGGCCCCGGCCCGGACGATGAGTTGCCCCCCGGCGATCACGCCCTCGAGGTCGCCGCCCGAAACGGCTTCGGGCCGCTAAGTCCCGTTGCGAAGAAAGTCTGGCACGGTAACGCCACGCCCTGCGTAACCTGTGGCCAACTCGTCCACCGGGAGGATATTCACTGCGACCACTGCGGCCAGGACTTGTCGGAAGAGATGGTCGAGAAAATGCGTGCCCACTCCGGGCCATGGTACGTCCTTGAGCACCTACGCCCCTTCCCCGGCGTCGCCCTCGATCGGATCGTCCGCCAGATTCGCCGAGGCCTCATCACCGAGACCTCCATCGTCCGCGGCCCCTCCACCGACTATCAATGGCGCTTCGCCGTGGAGACGCCGGGCCTCTGCCGCTACTTCGGCAAATGTTGGCATTGTCATCACGAGGTCGGACCCGCGGACTCGTATTGTCAAGGCTGTCTGTCCCACCTCTCGTTCGAAAAGATTCGCCCAATATCCGAGCCGCGCCTGCCTGCCCTTGGGAGCGAATCAGAGCGTGGAGCGGAAGCGACACGACCGGCCTCCGCTCGGGCGCCGCTGGCGGCCGGCTCGCCAGTGGGAAACTCACCTCCGCCCCGAAGCACCACTCCTGTTATCGAGCCGGGAAGTGAACTCGCCAAGCTCGCCAACGTCGTCCACCGCCTCGATGCGGTCCCAGCCGCAGACTCGGCTTCTCCTCCCCGCATCGGCACGGTCGCCGCGACTTGGATTGCCGTGGTCATTCTCGTCCTCGCCATCATCGGCGTGGTGTGGATGGCGAACCTTCGCGGCCCCAGCGCTCCTCCGTCTGCCCCCACGACGACCGGCTTGGTCTCGCCCGCCTCACCCTAAACTGTTTCTGAAAACCCCTCTTCCCTTGAGGGGAGAGGTAGGGTGAAGGGTGATTCGTGCGGATTCGTCCGCTCAACCGCTCGGCGAGGCCCTTCGCCGTCCGAACCGGCGTCGAATAGACGCTCCACCGGGGTGTGACGCAAAGCGGCTCGTTTCGATTCCACGAACGCGAAATTGCGATCAACGTACATCGCGCGACTCCCCTGCTATGGATCGCCCGGCGTCTTCGTGCGCGATGCCCAGGATCAAAGCAACCCCGACTCCGAGAATGGTAAAGACCAATTCATCCGACACATCCAATCCGAACTCCGCCGCGAACGCCGCCGCCACTGTGGCCAGCGCCACGCGCACCTTCCGCGACGCCAACGGCCGAATAAGCCGCTGCACAACCATAATTACCTTCATTCTGTTTCCTCCAGGATTTTGACTTTTTGACGTTTCGGCGTATTGACGTTTCTTTCATGCCACAAGTAGTACACCGGCCGCGAACCGACGATTCCCCGAAAGGTCTGCGCCAGAAACTCCGGCGACTGCCGCTCGACCCGCCGCTCTCCGCCGCCCGTCGTCGCGGCGTACCAGTCGTACACCACGCGGGACACGATCTCGCGCACGCGGCGGCGACGGCACACTTGGAGCATAAATTCGCGGCCATTGGGGTCCACGCCCATGCCCCGCAAAGCATCGAGTGCGGCCTGTCTCCGCCGCGAAACGCCGTATTGTCCGATGCGTTGCATCCCAGCTTTCTCAAACACAGGGTTGAACTCCCCCATCGACGCCAGGCATTCGACGTACTCCGTGCCAACCAGTGGCAGCGTCCTACGGACGAGGAAGTGTCCCAGCCCGCAGCCACGCACGTCGGGGTGGATCACCAGGCGACGAAGAATGCGCAGCGAACGATTCACGCGAGTCGCGTTGCGGCTGAACAATCCTTCCGTCGCTTGGTTCCGCAGGGCAAGCTCCAACGGGCCGTGAGAGTACACCACGATGCCGAGCGGTTCTCCGCCCGCGCCGTCGCGCATCACGAACGTTTTGTCCACAAACCCCAACTCATCGGTCGCGCGATAGTGCATGGCCGCAAAGGCGTCGTAGTCGCGCTTTGACCCCTGCTCGATCCGCAGCCGTCGCCGAAAGCTCGGCGGTCGCTTCGGCTGCACCTTGCGCTCCTCCACATCGCAGCGTCCGCGGCCACGAAACCAGACGATCAAATCGGGTTGCAAGTCCGCGATGACGTCCTCGTTGGCGCAGGCGAGAACGACCGAGAGACAGCGCTTTGTCACCAGCTTGCGAAGGCAGAAGCTGATGGCCTTGGCCGCTCGTCGATGGAGCGACGCGCAGAACTCGTCACACATCAGCGGTGCCCGTGTGCCACTGCTCTGTGAGCAGTGGTCAGGGCGCCCCTCCCCTTGGAGTGGGGGACGGACCACCGTTCCCCGGCTATGCAGGGCAATCGCCCTCGCGAGCCGCGCCCGAAACTTCTCGCCCTCGGAAAGCCCCTCGAATGGTCGCAGCCAAAGTGCCGCCTCGCCGAGGCCGCAGCTTGTGAGCGTCGACAAGGCCTCCCCTAGCGATGCCCACGGCGCGACGCGATCGAGTATGGCCACGTCCGCCGGGAAGGAGACCCGCTGCACCATGCACCCACCGGCGAATTGACGTTCAAGCTCGGCCAGGGCCGTCGATTTGCCGCTACCCGACGGCCCGACGAACAACACGATCCGCCCCGGCCCCAGCGCCAGCCGCGTGCGTTCAACGATGGTCACCGATCCGCCTGAAAGTGGAATGCCGAAGCGAATGCCGACGGTCGCGGTCCGCACCGACACAAGCCCTAACTTGCACTCTCGCAAGCACTCAAGCTCGACGGCCTGACTCCCTCTCCCTTCGAGGGAGAGGGTTGGGGTGAGGGGCGTAACACGAGACGCATTCAACGCTGCCTGAGCGAGCGGACCGCGATCCATACACCTTTCCGCACTACCTAACATACACCTAACTATACATCGGTAATTATTGTCTGTCAATATACAAATCAATTTTCTTTTGGTCCGATAAGAGGGGGGAGACTGGAGGCCGCAGACTATAGGCCGTAGGAGATAGACGACCTGCGGGAGGCGTAAGTGCTGAGCGTGCGGACGGTGCAGCGGTGTACGCTCAGAAACCGATCAAAAAACCTGAACTTTCTGCAGATTTCGTTTGACACGTAAAGGGGTAGGGGTAATCTGTGCATTGTTGCTGATCGGTTGGCGTCCCCGGTGCGACGTTGCTCACTTCACGAAGTCGCTCCTGTCATGGGCCGGACAGCCGGTTCGCTCCCGATCTCGACAACGAAATGTGCCACGCGGTGGCACTACATGTTCAGCATCGTTATTGTTTGTGCCGACCGGCATCCCCGGCGGCGGAAGGGAGCGGAGAATCATGGCAACCTGGAATGGCGCTCGACCCAAGAGACTCTTTGTGCGGGGCGCGTATTCGATCCGGACCCGACTCGAGAATGCCATCCGGAGCGGCACAAGGCATGCACATGTTCGCGTTGGGGCAATGCTGTTGCCGTTGGGGGCGTTGCTTGCATCGACGGACGGGGCACAAGCCAACCCAATTGCGCACTGGACGTTCGACGTCGACGCTTCGGACGCCCTTGGCGCTCATTCGGGCGCGATAATGGGAAATGCCTCGATCAGCTCCGATGGTGGAGCGATCGCCGGAGAGGCGCTCGTCCTCGATGGTGACGGTGATTACGTGAGTATTCCCTATTCGAGCGATTTCCAACTTGGAACCGGGACGATATCGTTGTGGTTCCGGGGCGGACCGAATAGCCAGCAGCGGCTCTTTTATGCACTTATGGACTTTCACCACGACACCGGCCACGGCGCTTCGCATGGATGGGCCATTCTGGGCGCCCGAGATGAGATGCAGGGGCAGGCCGTAGGCCGGATCCAGCTTGCCACCGGACTGCCCGTTGTCAACTACTTTGGAGCTAAGGCCCTTTTGGATAGCGGCACTTTCCACCACTTCGCGGCCACCTTTCAACCGGGCGGCAGCGCGGTGCTTTATGTGGATGGACAGCAGGTGGCGAGCGCAGCCCTCGAATCCCCCTTCGCCTACATCGACACCAATCCACCACTAAGCATCGGCCGCTGGGGAGCCGCGGAGGCCCAAGGTGAACCCGCCAATGCCCGCGACTATCTGGGACGAATCGACGACGTGCAGATTTATGACTGTGTGCTGGACGCCCAACGAGTGCAGTTCCTGTTTCAAAACCCGGGGCAAACCGCGATTTGTGTTCCGACGCTGTCGGAGTGGGGCATGATGGCGATGGCGGGGTTGATGGTGGTGGCGGGTGGGGTGGTGATTGGGCGAAGACGGCAGGCTGTAGACCATAGGCTGTAGGCCATAGGCACGAAGGCACGGAGCGACGAAGCGGCGACGCAACCGGGCACAAACGGACGGGCCGCCCGTAGCATATTCGCGGACCCAAGGGGTTGACAGCACTGTTGTTCCAACAGTGGCACCCAGCGTACCCTCGGGTATAATGAGCCGCGAGGTTGCGCATGGTGATTAAGAACTTCGAGCTACCCGCCGAGGTCATCGCCGACGTGTGTCGCAAGCACGGCGTGGAGGAACTTGCCCTTTTCGGGTCCGTGCTTCGTGAGGACTTCAGGCCTGACAGCGATCTGGATTTTCTGGTCGTCTTCAAAGACAACGACGCCGGCCCGTGGATGAGCAAGTTCATGGATTTGGAAGAGGAGCTTTCGCAGGCGCTCGGTCGCCGAGTCGATGTGGTCGACAAACGGGGCGTCGAGCAGAGCGAGAACTACATCCGCCGCCGGCACATCCTCTCATCGGCCAGGGTCATCTATGTGGCGCGATGACGCCTGCCTGCTGGATATGCTCCTCCACGCCCGAAAGGCGCGGTCCTTCACCGAAAGCGCGACCCTGGAAAGTTTCCTCGACGATGCCCAGGTGCAGGCCGCCACGCTCCACGTGCTTCAGATTGTCGGTGAAGCGGCAAGCAAAGTATCCCCCGACTTCCGAGGCAACCATCCCGAAATCGAGTGGGAACGGATCATCAACCTTCGCCATCGTCTTGTACACGACTATCCGCGGATCGAACTGCCGAAGATTTGGACCGTCGTACGGGACCACATTCCGCCCCTCATTGCAGCCCTCGAACCGCTGGTCCCACCAGACTCCGATAATCCATCAACGAAGCAACGCGACCCTGAATAGAAGCCGCTAACGCGGCGGGGGGGGGCGGGGAATTGCGAGTTACGAGTTACGAATTACGAAAGGAAAAACGCAGAAACACTGGACGTCAGAGGGTCGAACGGGATCATGTTTCGGTCTTCGGACTTCGATCTTCCGTTTGACCGCTCTCCGCCTTCGGCGGATCGCGGTTCTGATCGACCCTGCGCGGTGCGGAAGTAGGTCATGCGCCCGGGCGCATGATGCCGACGACGATCCCTTCGGGATCGGCGAACATGGCGAAGTGGCCCACGCTGGGAATCGACGTGCTGGGTACGAGCACCTTGCCGCCCAGCTCGGCGGCCTTGGCCAGCGTCTTTTCGATGTCGCCGACCGTGAAGTAAACGTTCATGCACGGGTGAGGCGCATCCTTGGGCCTGGCGAAGACTCCGCCGTCGGGGTCCTGTCCGGTGTGAACGAGGGTGTAGCCGGGCATGGCCTTGTCGTCGAACTTCCAATCGAAAACGGCCCCGTAAAACGCCTTGCACCGGGCTGCGTCGTCGGTCATCAACTCAAAGTGACATAGGGGGTTGGGCATCGCGCACTCCTTCGCTCCGCAATCTCGTGGAACTTTACGTTAGGAGAATCGGAATCCGGCGTCAATTACGGTGCGGGCGTTCATTTGTCCAAAGCGACCTTAAACGGCTTGTTCGCCCAACTGATTGGGGTCTCGCGCGACAACCCGCCCCAACATCCCGGCTCTCGAAACATCACCACAAACGCATCCACAAACCCTATCTCCATAGATTGCTTCATGTCTATCCTAAGGAGCGGACGATCGGCCCATTGGGACCCAACGCCCGCCTTTGAACTGGTCAAAACGACGTTTGCTGTTGAGAAGTCGAGCGGAGGCGTAGAGTAAGGTGCCGGCTCTGCCGGAACAACCATCCAAACTTTGTTCGCCGATTCTCCTTGAGTGCCTACCAATTTCACAATGCGTTCGGCGGCATTGTGGCGCGAACTATGTACAGTTCCATCGGCCTGAAAGTTCTGGAGATAACCCAGCCCGAACATGCCCACCCAGGCGACGACAAACAACGGCAGGACCCACTGGATAAAGCGATGAAGGTTCGCCAAGTGAGAGGTCACGGCGACTGCTGTTCCGATGGCGAGGGCGGTGTTGGTGAAGATGCCGAATCGCCCATACTCGGCGGGTTTGCCGGCGCCGATGAGGACGAATTGGAGGAAAAACGCGACGGCGACGACGACCAATGGGATGGTTGTACGGTTCTTTCGGATGATTGCGACGACGAGTGCGAACAACCCGATGACGAGGATCGGAAACGTAGCCCCTTCGATGGTGAGTTCCGCCGTGCGGACGAACCCTTCGCCGATCCTTGCGATCTGATACATGGCCAGTGAGTTGCCGAAGTTGCTTTTCAGCACCTCGCGGTTGACGAAGGCGTTGATGAGGATGTAGGGGTTTGTGGCGAGGTACACGCCCAGCGCGACCGCCGCTCCGGTCAGCATTCGGATTGTGCAGCCGCGCGGACGCAAGCCCGAGGCTCGGAAGGCTACCAACGGAATCAGCACGAAGACCGGCCAGGAGGATAG
>JAGVHG010000095.1 GCA_020056715.1 Phycisphaerae bacterium
ACTCCTTTCTGCCCGTTCCGCCGCAGGCGGACGGGCTGAATCCGGTTGACAACCGAGTCATCACCATACTTTCTTTACATACACTTCGGAGCGCCACCCCTCGAATGCCCGGACCCGTTGAACCTTGTCCCGGTGGTCGCGGAACTCGACGTACCAACGCTTGCTTTTCCGGTTGGTCTCGCCCCGGTCCGTGTAATACGCCTTGCACAATCGCATGATGCACCTACTTTCGGATTCGAGCCTTGCGGGCCGTCAATTGCAACCCCAACACTTTGCAGAGCCGCGCCGCCGTGCCCAACGCAACGTCGCAACGCCCGGACAGGAACCCATGCGCGCTTGCATAGGGCACGCCGCTTTCGACGGCGAGCCGTTTGATGGACAGGCCGGACGTGCAAAACGCCGCCCGGATCACGTTGCCCAGCTCGTTGTCGGGATTCGATTTCATACCTACAATATATCGTATGACCGATATCATGTCAAGCTGGTTCCATTCTCTTTTTCGGATTCATGCCCGCCGCTCGGGTCGCCGCCGCGTTCCGTCGATGCTCCGCCGCAAGCGCCGGGTTCGTTGATTCACAACACGCCGCTTTTCGTTCCAGCTCCGCCGCCCAGGACGATTCCGACCATCCGGCGGGAACATCGGTGACGCCGTTCACCACGTCAGTCCGCCCAAGGTGCTCACCTTGTCCGAAGGTGCTCACGTCCAAAGGGGTGAGCATCTTCGCACCTTCGTGAGTATCTTCGGGCGCGATACCCTTGGGCAGTTCCCATATCCAACCGGCGTCAAAGCCCGACTTTCGCGGTCGAATACCCAGTCGTTCCTTGGCCCGCCGAAGGGTCGCCCACGCGAAGCCGGCCGAATTCGCCTCGCCTTTGACTTCCGTCGCAGGCAGTGGACCGCTCGCCAACAGCTCCCGTAGCCAGTCCGTTGCGGTGTCCCGCTCGGTCGGTTTGTCGTGACGGGATTGATCGACGGTCAACGCTTCATTCGCGGTTACAGTCACCGGCACGGCTTCCCACGCGACGACGGCCATTCCGGGGTCGCCGACTCTCGGCTCAAGCGAATACGCCAATCCCGTACCTTCGGGCGCAATGTTGTTTTTCGCAGACAAGAACAACCGGCGGGACGGATTCTCTTCGTCGCGTACCACAAGCCAGACGGCCCGCGCCGCCGCCACAAACGCCAGCGACCCCATTGCCCGATACAAGGCGTTTGATCCGCCGCCCTTGTTCAGGTGCGTTACCGCGACCATCGCCACGCGGTACCGACCGGCCAGCTCGGACAGGGGAGCGAGCAACCCGCGAATGTCCGCGTTCCTGTGGGAATCGGTCTTGCCCAGGTAGGCCGTCACCGGATCGACGACAACCAGCCGGCAGTCGGGCGTCTGTTGAATCGCCGCCTCCAGCGCCGGTATGTCTTTTTCGAGGTTGAAGGATCGACGCACACGCTTCCCGGTCCCCGCTTCGGAAAACTCGACGCCTTGAATCGCAGTGATTCGAGCCACGTCCGCGCCAGCAGCGTCCAGTCGAGGTCGGATGGTGTCGGCAACGTCATCCTCGGCGGACAGCAACACCACCCCGCCGACGGGGTTGGGTTCATCCCGTCGGTCCGGCCACGGCGTCCCGCTCGACAAGCGAGCTGTAATGTCCAGGGTCAGGAACGATTTCCCCAACCCCGGATCTCCCGCGACTAGCGTCAACTTCCCCAGCGCGATCCGTCCCGGCCACAGCCACGACACCGCCTCCGGCTTCACGTCGCACATTCGCACAAGCACCGGCGTCGGCGAGCTGTTCACCCCGCCGCCTTGCAGTGACGACGTTGCACCAGGTTGGGTAGGGTCCGGCGAGAAGATATTCTTGAGCGCGTCGTCCAGGCTCATCGGCTCAGCCCCAACTCACGGCGGAGCCGACGCACGGTCCGATGAGACAGGTTGTGGTCGATGCAGCCGCCACAGACATCGACTCGGTCGAACAGCTCCGCGGCGTCACAAGGATCGTCTGATTGAAACGCTAGCTCCCGGAGCTGCCCGATCGTCGTCAATGGGTTCAGCGCGGCAAGCGGGCATCGCCTTGGGAATTGATCGACAATGCGAATCCCGTGCAGCTCGCATCGGGCCGGTTGCGAGCCGCGGTGGACGAGGATACGATCGTATGCGTCAATGGTATTCAGGGCCGTGGCGGGAGAGTGAACCCCGCCCGGCCCGCTTTGTTTCCAAGTCACCGCGCAGCCCTCGCAGTCCCGGCTTTTTCCACTGACAGGCTCGCCTCGAAAGCGTCCCGGCTCGGACAGCCCAGCTCGACGAATCGGGCGATGTCCGCCGCCCGCCAGCGAACCGACCGCCCCAGCCGAACCGGCGCCGGCAGTCGCCCGCTCGCCAACAACTTCCAGCATTGCCTCGGCGAAATCTTCAGCGCGCTCGCTACGTCGCGCACGGTCATAAGCGTGTTTTCCATCGTCAATACTCAACTCAGTGGAGTTCCAGACGCCGCACACGCCGTGCAGCTCACCTCGGAAAACCTAAGGGCGGGTCTGGAATGGAATGAATCTTTGGGGATTCATTCCAGCGCGGTGACCGATAGAGAACGGCCTGGCACCCTCAGGAATGGCAAAGAAAATCGCGATGGAATGAATAATTGCGCTTGACAGGATTCAATCCGTTGGCCGCTTGCGCTTTCGCTCCCGATCCAAAGCGCGTTTAACCGCAGGCACTTTCATGTTCAGTTCACGGGCGAGGTCGGCGCGAGTTTTGTAGTTCCCTTGCTCCCACATGTCAGAGATTCTCGCATCGGCCGCCCAATCAGTAATCACCTGTCCACCGCGTTTCTTCTTGGCAGCGCGTTGGCGTGGGGGTTGCCCTGCACCTGGTTCTGATTTCGTGTCCTTCGGATCGGGCGCAGCTCCTCCAGCAGTGAGATGGAAAACATCCGTATCCGCATGAAGGAGATCGCGAATTCGGAGAACGGTGGTCAACCTACCAGTTTTCCCATCTATGGGCGCTAGATTGTGCGCGATCTTCGTCAGCAGTTCACGAACAGATTCACCCGAAATCCTTACTTCCATCAAACGCCCCGACGCTCGTTGAATCACTATCTCGCGTAAGCGCCCTGACGACTCCCGCAGCTTTGAGCGAATCCAGGCCACAAAGACGGACTTGGGCAGCATCGGCGCATCATCCCAGGTTCCACCTTTTTTTCTCCACAAACATGCCCCTTGCCAAAACATCTCCCAGAGAAAAACCGCCTCGGCGTTTTGGATGACAGGGTGTCTGAAAGGAACGACGCCGACTTCTTCCCGACCCCAATTCACTGCCAGGCCCAAAACGCTGCATAGATTCCACAGGTTGGGCGTCTTTCGGCGTAGCTTGCGGGTTTCAATTTCGAGCGCAAGCAAGAGAACCAACCGGTGGGCGATCCACAAATACTCTCGATCGACCGCGACGATTCGACCCTTGATATTTAGATCCTCAAAGTGCATTGATTGCGGGCATGGCCTATCGAAGGTGCTGCGAAGACTCGGACTGAATTTGTAACCATACTCAGGCGGAAGCGGACATTCGTCCGCGATCCAGCGGTTCGCCGAATTCTTGCTTGCTGGCCTTGGAGACTTAGGTTTGGCCACTTCTAAAGACTCCGATCGAACACTGGTAACGACTTGCAGAGGCGCGATCGCGCCGTTGGTTCGACGTAGCCTAAACGCAATGCGCTCGAAAGAAAGCGTCGAAGTGACGCATTGAAGTTGCATGGAGTTGGCAAATGCGATACCTCACCGGGGCTCGGACGGGGCGAGTCGGCGGAGTATCGCGTCCGCCGGCGTCGCCCGGTCCGATCGGCGGGTAGCGAGCCCGCCGTCCCGGTTCAAAGTCCCGCGTCACTATACCCTGGTCAGGCGGACGGTCCACATCGCCCGCGTGAGGGCCGACGTGGAACGGCGCGCCGCCCGCCCAGCGGCATCTTGCGACCTTGTTTCCGGGGGTTGGTCGCCATCACCGACGAGCGAAGCAGGGCGTGGCGCTCAGCCACGGCATGTCGAAGAGTTGAGGCACCCCGCGTCCCACGTTGCGGACTAGTCCGCGCAACCGGGTGCGTATGGTGATCAATGAAGGTTCAGGGGAGCAGGCTCCGTGGTCGCACACCCAGTGCTTCCGCGAGCTTCGCTAAGTTTAGGATCCCCGCGTTCCTCTTTCCCCGTTCAATCCCACCGATGTAGTTGCGGTGCAGACCGGCTTGAAAGCCAAGCTGTTCCTGGGACCAGCCCTTCTTTTCACGGAGCGAGCGAACCTCGACCCCAACAGCAGCCTTGATGTCAGCCGGTCGCATTGCTTGACATCACACTTTTAAGCTGTTAGATTATCTACACACGATGAGTGTGATTACTTTCGTCAGCACGGCCTGCGCGATCAGTACGACGAAGGAGAGGCCCATGCCGGTCAAACTGAAACGGGGCGACCACGAGGCGCTATCGCCTGCGTTCGGGCGCAGCAGCATGGCCGTCAGCCGGCTTGCTGGGGTGTGGCTGGTCGTACTCAGTGGGGGTTGCGGGAATGGTGTACCGCCCGGACTTGCCGACCTTGCGCCAACCGATCCGAAGCGCCTACCGCTTGTTCCCGGTCTGTATGTTGGGCGGCTCGATTGCACAGAAAGTGCTCAGATGTCGGAGGGCGGTTCGTGGTCCGATGTTGACTTCCGAAACGATCCATTGGGCGTCGGCGAGTCAGGACTTCCCAAATACAACGGGGTCGAGGTGTACGTCGGGATGCGCGGAAGTGGCGCCTTCCTTGGCGGCGAGGCCGACGTGAGCGTTTCAAGCGTGGATACGTTCTCGGACGGCGTGACGGTCGAGTGGGGTGGCAATCTCAATTCTGATGTGGACCAGTGTACCCTTGATGTTTCGGAGAGCTTCAAACGTGTTGGTGACGATGGAGTCCGTCGTACTTACACATCAACCATGTTTTGCTCCAGCAATTCCAGGCATTCCGCATTCGCGGAAGTCTGCGATGGGGTGTTGTATCGATGACCAGCACAGGGGCGCTCTGCGTTTCGTGGCTCGGGACTTCGACGTCCCAGTCGTGACTTGCGTGAGGCGCGTACCACGGACCTGTGGTCAACAAGCCTCTTTGACCATCTCTTTCGCTTTCTCCAGTGCTCGGAGCTTGATGGTTGCTCCCCCTCCGAACCAAACCCGGTCCAGACGCTCATCCGGTGTTTCATCCGCGCGTCCGTTCTTGTAGTCCTCAAAGCGCATGACCGCGTTGTACGCGGCCCAAAGCGTGCCCTTCACCCCATCTGTTTGGAGATCCGGCGTGGTTTGCAAGACGCGGCGGATGTGTGTCCACCGTTTCGGCTCCGTTCGTCGCTTCTCCTGGTGCTCACTCTTGGGGAACACGAGTCTCAGATATGACTCGAACTGATGATCGTTCATTGCGATCTCCACCATCCTGCGAAACAGTTCGGACGCTGTTGCGTAGACCTCGGTTGCGGTCTCAATGATCGCCGAGACCTCGGCCAGCCGTTCCGTCATGATCTTGCTGTGCCGCACCCGAAGCGCTTGTTGCCCATCGTGCAGTGACAACATAAGTGTGTTCTGGCAGACGACCCGTATCGCCGTGAACTTGACGGTCACGGCCCCCTGACCGTTGTGCGAGTTGGACAGCAGAAGATACTTCATGCAGTTGTCGCCGGGGATGACCTCAAAGGCGTCGGGCATCTTCGCAAGAACCCAGACACGCTCTCCGTCGCCAAGGGCGCCGGCTGTCTCGTACCGCGCCTTGCCCTCGCCGATCATCGGATCGAAAAAGTCGAAAGCCTCTCGATTTTGAAGCGGCTCGTAACGTCGAGTCACGACGCCCAACAGGACTTCAGACTCCTTGCTGTGACGCGGCATTCGGACGATTTCGTACCGGGATGCGACGCCACTTCTTTTATTCGATGCGCCCCTGGCCGGTCGCTTTTCGACTATCCAATTGAGTCCGGCAGCGACAATCATCCCGGCGGAAGTCACGTCCACCGGAACTTCCACCCCCAAGCCGTGCCACGGCTTTGTTTCGTGGTAGGCCATTGAATCGATATTTGCAGGCATGTTGGTCACCCTCGCTTTCACCGGCGATCGGTGGGCCCTAGCCCAAGTTAGACACCTGCGAGTCGTTTGAAGATTTTTTTGCGGGGGTAGTCCGCGTTGGCGTGGGCGTGCGGTCGGTTTTCGCGTTTCAAAGTGG
>JAGVHG010000170.1 GCA_020056715.1 Phycisphaerae bacterium
CATGACTCACGACCTCCTTGTTCGAGTTAACTGGCGTCACACCAGTAACTTAACTCACAAGGAGGTCGTAAAACAGGGGCGCTTCTGAATAATTCGGGCCAAGGGGGAGAGGGGTTTGACCGTCGGAGATTGTTGTCCGCGGGCTTGCGCCGCGCGCCCTGTCGTATCGCACCCCTTCGCACCGCGAGGCTGTGAAAAGCGCCCCGACTGCCGGGGATTCTGTTGGGGGTCTTTTTGCGCAGTTTCCGATGAGAGCGGACGCGAATTGTCGGTGCCGGTCGCACGTAGCGCCGCGACTTCGCTACCCGGAGTGCCGGGTCCTGGCAAGCATTCGAGCGCACTTGTCAGGTCGTGCAATCTCGTGTGGGCATACCGTCTGATGGTCAACGTCGGCGTCGAGTGCCTTGCAAATTCCTAGCAAACTTTCACGGATGCACTCTTAGACCCTCGTGCCTCTCAAACGAGAGCGTTTCGACTACGATCCTTTGATCTCCGCACGATCCGTCTGGCGTAGGGCGCGTTCTTGGCGCACCTCGGTGACCCCCGCGATCTCGACGACCTCGAAGAGCAGCGAGCGATGGGCGCGGTGGTAGTGACAGTAGCGGATGTCCATGGCCTCGAGTTCGCCTTCTCGCGTCACATTCCAAAACTGATCGGGAATTCGGTAGTCATCCAGAATACGAAGGATGCGGACCCGCGTTTTGCCGAGATCGGGTTGGTAAACGACCGTGCATTGAGAAAAGCGGCAACGCTCGAGCACGCGATGCTCCAACCATTGAACCACGAGTAGCACGGCGACGACGAGTAGAGTCAGCACCAGTCCGGCGGCGGCGTATCCACCGCCGACGAGGACGCCGATGGCGGAGGCCGTCCAGATGGTCGCGCCGGTCGTCAGTCCCACGATCGCTCCGCGATGGCGGATGATCGCCCCGGCCCCGAGAAACCCCACTCCGGTGACGACTTGGGCGGCGATGCGCGTCCGATCGGCCACATCACCGGCGATCAGAATCGACGCAATCGTGAATAGCGTGCTGCCCACGCATATCAGGGCCAGAGTGCGTGCCCCGGCGGATTTCTGCTTGACCTGCCGTTCAGCGCCGATCAACACGCCGCATAGGACCGAGCAAAGCACCAGGATAAGGCCGCACCAGTGCGGCGGCAACACCAGATGGAGATCGCCGAAATAGGGCCATACTTCATTCATCGTTCAGTCGTCGCATCATACGCCACCGACCACGGAGCGCCCTCGACGCTCCAGGTGTTATCGTCACGGATCACGCGTTGATACAGCGAATCGCGTTCGACGGGGGTGCAACCGGCCTCTCGGATCAGCCGCCGTAGGCGGTCCACGGTCAACTCCTGATGGGTCGTGCCGCCGCCCTCGCGTTTGGTGATATCGTAATACACGACCGTGCCGTCGACGTCGTCCACCCCCCAATTTAGCGAAACCTGGGCGAGTTTAGGAGTTTGCATGATCCAGAAGGCCTTGATGTGCGGAATGTTGGGGCACATCAAGCGGGCGAGGGCCAACGTCCGCAGGTCATCCAGACCGTTCGGACCCGGTAGGTGCGAAAGGGCGCTGCCGTCGGGGACGAACGATAGCGGGATCACGCAATTGAAATGCGATTTGCGCGAGCGCAAGCTGATCTCCTGATGTTCACGAAGTTTGATCAAGTGCTTGATTCGCTCCGCCGGGGTTTCGACGTGGCCGTAGAGCATGGTGGCGTTGGTAAAGATACCCAACTCATGGGCCGTGCGGTGCACCTCAAACCATTCGGCCTCGCCGACCTTGGCCTTGAAGGCTTCGTCGTGTACGCGGTCGTCGAAGATCTCCGCCCCGCCGCCGGGCATACTGTTTAGTCCCGCCTCGTACAACTGCATTAACACTTCCGCGATCGTCAGTCGCGGCTTGGCAATTCGCGTGAAGTGGATGATTTCAATCGCCGTGAATGCTTTGATGTGCAGATGCGGACAGGCCTCGCGGATCGCGCGGCACATGCCGGTGTAATAAGAAAACGACAGTTTGGGGTGGAGACCGCCGACGATGTGGATCTCGGTGGTGCCCCGGGCGTAGGCCGCTCGCGCTCGACGGACAATTTCCTCAATCGCCAACTCATAACCGTCACCGTTGTCGGCGTCACCGGAGTGTTTGGAGTAAGGCCGGTAGAATGAGCAAAACTTACATCGCAGGATGCAGTAGTTGGAATAGTTGACGTGGAGGTTCACATTGTAGAAAGCGCGTCGGCCGTGCAGTCGCTCGCGGACTGAATTTGCCAATTCCCCGAGGGTGAAGATGTCGGATGATTCGTAGAGCCGTAGCCCGTCCTCGAACGTGAGGGGCTTACCCGCTTCGACGCGGGATCGAATGTCCTCCAACGAGTCAATACCACAGGCGATCATATTTCCTCACACCCATCAAAGGATGGATTATAGGCGATCCAATCCACGATCTAAGCCATCTAGTTTTCAGGAATCTTTAGGCTGCGCCGCCGGCGCATCCACGTTGTGGTCAGGGTATGGTCGCAGGCCGGCGATCATGTCTTCAAGCGAGCGAAGCTCCGCCGGACCAATGGCTATCGTTGGGTCCTTGAGGATTTGCAAGAGTCTCGCGGCCTCGTGAGAAATGGACATGAACCCGTGGATGCCGCTTGTTCCCACCAGTTGATGCAGAAGGTCTCGCGCGCGGGGCAAGTCGCCGCTTTCGAGTGCCGCACGAATCGCGCCAGATCGTACGGGAAGTGACGCCGCGAACTCCGCGACAATGGCAGCCATGCGCTCGCCGGTGGTTGCGCCAGGCAGCTCAAAGGCCCGTGAGCCTTTGAGCGAGGGTTTGCCCTGAGGGCCGCTCGCTGCGACCTGATCTTCCTTCGATCCGTCTCGCGAAGGAAGATACTTGGCCAAGCGTTGGGCCAAATCATCCAGCGAAATGGGTTTCGCCCAGAAGTCGTCGAAGCCCGAGGCAAGGATCTGCTCCCGCTGGCTATCGGATGTCGAAGCGGTTAGGGCAATGATCATCGCGCGGTATCCGCGCCGCCTCAGCTCAACTGCGGCGCTCAACCCGTCCAGCTCCGGCATGCGAATGTCCATCAAAATCAAGTCGAATGCTTCACGCGTCGCGGCCTCGACCGCCTGGCGTCCATTTTCAACCGTCGTAACCTCGACTCCGCAACGACGCAGAACGAATTGAATCAGCTCGCGAATGTCGCCGGCGTCTTCGGCCAGCAAAACCCGCCCCTGTAGTCGACAAGGGGCCTTGCGACTCGCCTTGGGGAACGGTGCGCCCGGCCGCACTGATCCCTCGTGGACAGCACCGTCATACGAGCCGACCGAGGAGGGAGGGTCCACACCCTTGAGTGTTGGTGCGATTAATTCACCCGGATTGATCCACGGCACGCCGTCCAACGGTCCGGTCGCAATGTGTAGCGTGAAAGTGCTTCCTTTCCCGAACACGCTCTGAACCTCCAGCGTGCCGCCCAGTTTTTCTGCAATCCACTTGGCGATCGGCAATCCTAACCCGACGCCTGCAGTAGCGCCGCTCGAAATAGGTTCGACCTGAGTAAAAGAATCGAAGATTCGTTCCCGGTCTTCGGGGCGAATGCCGATCCCGGAGTCTTCCACAGCAATCGTAAGCCTTGGTTCCGGTCCGCCAGCGGCGGACTCCACTCGAACGCGCATCCGCACGTAACCCTTTTCCGTAAACTTGAGGGCGTTGCTTACGAGATTAATCACCGCCTGGGTCAGCCTAGTGCAGTCCGTATGGATGCGTTCGGGAACTTGCGTTTCATAGATGATCCGGTATTCGATCATTTTCTGCCGACGCAAGGGTTCGGTGATCGCCTCGACGTCGGCGAGAATCTCGACGAGGGAGCAATCGCTGGGACGAATTTCGAGTTTTCCAGCCTCCAGGCGTGAGAGATCGAGCAGCTCATCCACCAACGACAACAGGTGCCGCCCGTTGCGCAGGATCATGTCACCGCGATCGGCGGTAGCACCAACGCCCTTGAGCGTTGGGGCGTACGAATCATTACGCACAGTCCGCCCGGATTCATCGGATTGCAACAGTTCGGCCGCGCCGAGCATGGCCATGATCGGCGTGCGTATTTCATGGCTGATATTGGCGAGGAAGCGGCCTTTTGTCCGATTCGCCGCCTCCGCCGCTTCCCGCGCCGCGGCGAGGGCTTGGTTGGCGGCCTCGAGCGCCGCCGTGTGGTCCCGCAGCAACGCCTCGGTTTTCTTCCGCTCCGTAATGTCCGTAGATATACCGCACACGGCCGTCGGTCGTCCGGCAGGATCAAACAATGGAAATTTAAGAGAGATGTACGTATGCATCTCCTCGTCATGCGGCACGCGCTCCTCAAACTCCACCGCGCCGCCGCTGGCGAGCACCTGACGGTCGTTCACCCGGAAGGCGTCCGCAGTCTCCTTCGGGAACATGTCGTAATCCGTCTTGCCCGGGATTTCTTGGCGCGAAATATGAAAAAGCTCCTCAAAGCGCCGGTTGATCAACTGGTATCGACTCTCCGTGTCTTTCACGTAGATGACCGCCGTTGTGCAATCCAGGATTTGCTGCAACCGCTCCTCGCTGATGCGCCTCTGCTCTTCCGCCAGCTTCCGTTCTCCGATTTCGCGGGAAAGGTCTTGATTGACTCGGACCAGCTCGGCGGTGCGGTCCTGGACGCGGCCTTCCAACTTGTCGTGCGCGTGCTGCAACGCCACCTGCGCCTTTTTTTGTTCCGTTATGTCCACCGCAAAGACGATCACCCCAACGATTTTACCGGACGAATCGTAGTAGGGGATTTTGTCCGTACGGACCCACCGTTCTTCGCCACTGGGGATCTCGTAGCGTTCGATGATACCGAGCTTCGGCTTCCCGGATCGGATGACGTCCAAGTCATCCTGCTGGTACTTTCCGGCCTCATCCGGGTACAACTCGAGGGTGGATTTCCCCTCCACCTCTTCGACCGTACGGCCGATGGATTGCGCCGCGAGCCGGTTGGCGCGAAGGATACGGCTGTCCACATCCTTGAACCAGATCATCGCTGGAACGGAGTGGAAGATGGTCTCCTGCTCGTTTCGCTCCCGTTTCAGAGCCCGACCGACGCGGCTTCGCTCATCGATCTGGGCTTCTAATGCGGCGTGTGCTCGCAAGGCGTCGATGACGCGATCCGACCGACGCTTCAATGAACCGATCATCAGGACCATCAGCGGGAGAGCTGCGGCGGCGACTCCCAGCTGCGAAAGGCCCCTCGCGGTGTAGTGAAAGGGCGCCCCGGGCACTGAGAATCGATAGGCCGCGTAAGCCACCAACGGTGCGGCGCTCGCCATACCCGACCACGTCCCCCCGACGAATGCGGTGTAGGCCACGCCCAGACCCGTGATGACCACCGGCAGGGGAACCGGAAACAGGGCGTGGTCCAGCAGTTCCATCACCCCAATGAGTACCGCGGTGATCACCACGCCCCACAAGGGCAACCACCTGCTGACGTGACTTGGAGCCGAAGCGACGTTGGTCATGAAATCATCATTAATGACGCCGAATCCAGCGGCTTGAAGCTGAAACGAACACCCGCACCGGCGGATCCCCACCCGCCCGTGCGAACCGACGCCCGGTCAGGTGAATCTGTCCGATGAGACGGATGATTCTACCGCCGCAAGGCCTTCTTGCCAACCCCGCGCTGAACCAGCCATTCGCCAACCGGCAGCTCGTTCCTGTGGGGGAAGAAGGACCGACCGAAGACGGCTCTACGAACGTTCCGCCGTGACCAGTACGCCGACCGGTGGATCGTTAATTCGCGCATGGATCTCGGTGAATTGTTCGTGACACCGCAGGAAGGCCGCGACCAACACCGGGTCGAAATGTTTGCCCGCTTCGCTACGGATGATCTCGACCGCCTCCTGGTGGGACTTAGCAGACTTGTAGCGCCGTTGACTGGTAATCGCGTCGTACGCGTCCACCAAAGCGATGATCCGCGCCGCCAGGGGGATTCGATCACCAGCCATCCGCCGCGGGTACCCCGTCCCATCGAAACGCTCATGGTGGCAGGAGGCGATGTCAATACACATCCTGAGTAACGGCACAGGGTGAGCAGGGTCGAGGGCTTGGGACAAGACCCGGCGACCGATGTCGGTGTGGGTCTTCATGATCTGATATTCCTCGTCGGTAAGCTTGCCTGGCTTGGTGAGGATATC
Organism: Phycisphaerae bacterium; assembly: GCA_020056715.1. GTDB lineage: Bacteria > Planctomycetota > Phycisphaerae > UBA1845 > UBA1845 > SBAX01. Next base: position 6,190 of record JAGVHG010000170.1, read on the forward strand.
GTCGGAGATACCGACCTTGCCGATGTCGTGCATGGGGGCGGCCTGCACCAGCGAATCAATGAAGTCTTCCGTAACGAGCGATGCATAAGGCCCTTCGCGATGCAGCTCCCATGCGAGTATCTTCGCCATCCTGGAGACTCGCTCGAGGTGCTCCGCCGTCTCCTCATCGCGGTATTCCGCCAATCTGCCCACCGTCTGAAGGAGAATGCGCACCGACTGTTGCAGACGTATGCGACGGGTAACGTTGGCGAGGGCGACGGCCGCCGCGTCCACGACCGATCGAATGCACTCGATTTCATCCTCGGAAAAGGTGGTGTTATCCGTCTTCTCCGTGACGTTCAGAACGCCCAAGCTGCCGTCCTGCGTCTCCAGAGACGTGGAGATGAGCGGTGTGCTCAGGAAGGTGTCGCGCGCATATTCGCGGCCCGGCTGGTTCGCCGTGCCGTAGGTCTTGGCCACGACCGTTTTGCCGCTCTGGAAGACCTGACCCGTAATCCCATCGACCTTGTTCACTTGTAGGTTTTCGGCGATCGCCGGCTCGATCCCCACGGATCGCTCGCACACCAGGTTTTCGCTGGAGGAATCGGTGAGGAACAAGGAGATGCGTCTCGCCCCCGTGGTTTGTTGGACGCATCGAATCAGCAGGTCAAAAATATCGTCGCGGGAGTCGGCGTGGTTGAGATCGCGCATGAACTCGTAGAGCAATTGGAGTCGCCGGGTCTTGGCGTCCACCTCGACCCCAAGCTGCGTGTTCAACCGGTCGAGGTCCTTGTGCGCTATCGCCAACCGGTGCACCGTCCGCACCCTGGCCAACAGCTCGGACACGTCGAAGGGTTTCAGCAAATACTCCTGCGCACCCGCTTCGAGTCCGCGTACGATGTCCTCCGTGCGGCTTCGGGCCGTCAGCATGATGATGGGGATCGATGATGTTCGGCCGTCGGACTTGAGCGCTCGGGACGCGGCGATGCCGTCCATCACCGGCAAACCGATGTCCATGAGGATCAAATCGGGGAGTTTGTCGGCGGCGAGTTCGACGGCCTTCAGACCGTCCACGGCCTCGAGCACTTCAAACCCTGACGCCCGGAGATGGGCGACGAGGATGAAGCGTAGCTCGGCCTCGTCCTCTACGACCAAGATGGAGCCGATGTGTCGAGCGGCCATTGCGCGTAACCTCGGATCCTTCGCGGATCAGAACAAGTTCACCGGCCCTTGCGCCCTACCTTCATGCGATACGCTGCGTTTGGCATCGGCTGTTTCGATTCCCACCCGCACCTATCGCCGGCGTAATCCGCTACCGTATGGCGCAGGTCCGGAAAACGTGTGCTTTCGGGTGCCACTAGCGGCTCGTCCGCCAGTGCCTTGCTTGCGGCGCAATGGATTTCTTGACTGGTGCTCGCCTGGAACTACACTTCTAGGACGCTTGCCCTGAGCGGCGAAGGGTTAGAGTCCGCGTGGCACAATTGGATAGCGCGTCGGCCTCCGAAGCCGAAGGTTACAGGTTCGAATCCTGTCGCGGACGTGCGATGTAATTCAGACCCCTTTGTTGCGGCTTCGCCGCGCTGTGCTCCACGCCGTGAATGGCCCGTCGCTCACGCTCCGGGTTCGGATTTCCACCCCGTCGCGATAGACTGCGTCCCATGGATTTGCCGGCCATCGCGGATCGATTGCGCCGTGAGGTGCGCCGCCTAGGGTTCGCCAAACCCGTCACCCACGTCTACAACCCGCTTGACTACGCGTGGGAATCACACGCTCGTTACCTCGAGCGCTATGGCCAAGGGCGCAAAGAGGTCATCTTGTTGGGTATGAACCCCGGCCCCTGGGGTATGGCACAGACGGGTGTGCCCTTCGGCGAGGTCAACTTCGTTCGCGGCTGGTTGGGGATCAATGAACCGGTCGGCAAGCCAAAGCGAGAACACCCCAAACGACCCGTTGCGGGTTTCGCTTGTCATCGTAGCGAAGTGAGCGGAGCACGCCTGTGGGGCTGGGCAGAGCAAACATTCGGCACACCCAAGCGATTCTTTGCCCAATTTTTCATCGCCAACTATTGCCCACTGATGTTCATGGAGGCCACGGGCCGCAACCGCACGCCCGACAAACTTCCGTTGCTCGAACGCGAGTCGCTCTTTGCAGCCTGTGACTGTGCCTTACGCCGGACCGTCGAAACCTTGCGGCCGCGGTATGTCATCGGCGTCGGGGCCTTCGCCGAGTCCCGCGCCCGTGCGGCCCTTGGCGGTTTGGATGTCGTCATCGGCGGCATCCTCCACCCCAGCCCGGCCAGCCCCGCCGCCAACCGCAACTGGGCCGCCAAGGCCGCCGCCCAACTCGCCCGGCTTGGTATCCGTTTGGGAACGAATCCGTGATGATTTTCCCCCTGTTGCGTCTTGCGTTTACGACGATACGCTAGCGCGACGTTCGGACTTGGAACGCCCCGGTGCGGGGCTTTCAACCGGCGTCACACGCCGGTTCAACACGGATGGGCCTTTAGCCAAACGAAGGGAGACACACTTATGGCGGTCAACGTTCAGAACCACAGTTTTTCCAAGGCGGCGTCCCGACGACGAATTCTCTTCCTCGCCTTCTCATCGGCACTCGTCGGTGGATCGGCCTTGCACGCCCAACCCGAAACGACGATCCCCGCCGGGTCCGACCTGTGGGTGACGGTCAGCGGCGGCGGGCAGACGTTCCAGGATTTTTCCGAGACGCCGATCCCCGCCGATTTTTTCGGCGCCGGCTCGGAGCCGTTCGCCGGACGGATCGAGTTCGAGGGACAATCCATTGATCCGTCGCTGGGCACGGTGGACACCGTCGTACAACGGACGCAGGACGCCGTGCTTCACGGACCAGGCAGCACCGCCGACGTGCCGATCGAGCTTGTCGCCCTGCACCTGCAGAGTGTGCAGCCCATCACCGTGGTGATCAACGGAAGCCAGACACAGTGGACGGTGGAGGTCAAGTCGCATCCGGGCGGCACGCCCACCCCTCAAGGCACGATGACCATTCGGCAGACGTCGGAGACGGGTGGGACGTTTAGTTCGACGCTGCTCGTGGTGCCGAGGTTCTTTTTCACGGACGTGGAGAATCCGAACAATACCGTGATATTCGACTCCGAAATGAATAATATTCAATTGACTTTTCAGTCGAGCGGAGTGCCCTGGCTCCTGCAGCAGAGCGGCTGTAACGCCAGGACGCTGGCGAATCCTCTGCAACTGGGGGCAGACTTCGGGAATACAACGGTGCCCGCTAGTTCGTCGAATTTCTTCGTGGGCCACACGCTCGATCCCTGCACGGCCAATTGCATATGCGTGTTGACGCTTGAGGAGCAGCAGCTTGCGCAGCACGGCATTCTCCCCTCACGCTTGTCGGAGGGCGTCGATACCGACGGCGATGGGATTCGTGACGAATGCGACAACTGCCCGGAAGCGGCGAACCCCTTGCAGGAGGACGCCGATCACGACGGCCTGGGCGACGCATGCGATAACTGCACCGCCATCGCCAACTGCGATCAGGCCGACGCCGATGGCGACGACGACGGCGATGTTTGCGACAATTGTCCGGGCGTTGCCAACGCGGACCAGGCCGATGGCGATGGCGACGGAGTCGGCGATGCTTGTGACAACTGCCCCGACACGCTGAACCCGGACCAGGCCGATACCGATAGCGACGGCGTTGGCAACGCCTGCACCGAGGACAGCGATGGCGACGGCGTCCCTGACGCGATCGACAACTGCCCGGACGATGCCAATCCCGATCAGGCCGATGCCGACGGCGACGGCGTTGGCGACGCTTGTGAGACGGTCATTGCACCGCCTCCGGGAGGCGGTCCGCGCCCATGCAGCTTCGGCTTCGGGCTGCTCGCGCTGGTTCCGATCCTGTGGCTGGGATGGAGTCGAGTGCGCATCAACCAGGGACATCGTCGTCGGCGGCGTTAACCGCGTGCTTGATTAGTCGTCGAGCCGCCCGACCGAGCGCTTCCCACGGAGCCGTTTTCGCTCTCCGGAGGCCTTCTTCTCGTCCAGCCGGCGTTCGCGGCTGCGTCGCGGCACTTTGGTCGCCTTGCGAATCGTTCTTGGACGAAGCGCCGCCGCCAGAAGTTCGTAGAAGCGCTCCACCGCCGCCTTGCGGTTGGCGAGTTGCGTGCGATGCCGCATGGAGACGATGTGCAGCCGGCCATCGTTGGTGATTCGCCCGCCGATGCGGGCATGAATCATTCGTTTCTCGTCGTCCGTCAGCACGGAAGACGCTTCGAGTTCGAACCACAGCGTGACGCGGGTGTTGACTTTGTTGACGTTCTGACCGCCCGGCCCCCCGCTCCGCGTGAAGGAGTATGTGAATTGCTCTTCGCCGATACGCCCGCGCAAAACGTGGATCATGGTGATTTCATCGTACATTTAATTCGCCCACCAAACACCGTTGGGAAGGGAATCGTGCGCCGTGAATCACGGACCGCCGGCGCGCCCGCCCGATCGAGGCCGGAGCTTACGTGAAAACCAATCCAGCAACGGCACGTTTGAGGAGTCTTCATCGGGATCGGCCGTGCCCGCGTTTGTTTTGGCGTCGGGTTGCGCGGCGTCCTGCCCTGCCTTGGCCTGAGCGATCTGCCGCTGCCAGAGCACGGCGGAAAGATATTGCATACTCAACTTCGTCGTCCGCCCTGCGATAGTCATCGCCTGCTGGAAGTCGCCGGCGGCCGCACCATAGTCGGCGAGGGCGAGATAGCAGTCGCCGCGAATGGTCAGCGCGTCCGCGTTATTGGGTTCCAGGCGGATGACCTCGGTCGCGTCTGCTACGGCTTCCGCGTGCTGTCCCGTCGCCGAACGGGCTATCGCTCGTCCCAGTCGCCCCACGACCAAAGCCGGTCCCGGCGCACCGGGAATCAACACTTCCTCAAAATACGGCAACGCTTCAGCCGGGCGTTCGATTTGCAGCAACGCCAACCCCCGCAATGCCTTTGCCCAGGTTGAGCTGTGATCAATCGCCGCCGCTTGCCCGATGTCTTCCAGACTGCTATCCACCTGGTCGAGCAGCAGCAGCGCCAATCCACGCCACAGGAATCCATGCGCCGCACTCCCGCGTAACGCCAACAAATAGTCCGCGTTGCTGACCATCTGGGTGTAGCGACCAAGTTGACTGCAAACCAAGGTGTGTAATTGTCGTGCCTCGAAGTCGTCGGGTTTCACCTCCAAGTATGTATTCAGCAACTTCAAGGCCTCCTCGAGGTCACCCGCGGCCCAGCGCGCCACGGCCTCGCTGAGGTGGGTCGCCGCATCGTCGCCGGGAAGCGCAACGGCGGGCCAGTTTGCCGGCGCGACCGCCTTGTACAGTTCATTCGCGGCGTGCCGGGCGATTGCAGTCGGCGTACCCACGTCCGAAGCCGCACCCTGGACCGCGCTAGCGGCGCTGAGGATCGAACTCGCCTGATCGGACTGCACCATCCCCTGTACCATGGGCAACGCAGCCTCGGCCGCACGTAACGGACCGCGCAGTTCCAATGGCAACCGGCTGATCAAGTCCAGCACCAACTCTTCCTTCTCCTTGGCCTGTACTGCGACTTCCTTGGCCTGCGCTGCGACCGCCGTCTGCTTTTTGGCAGTCTTCTGTTCCACATACAACGCCCACCCCAACAGTAACGCGATCACTGCTGCCGCAGTGCCCAGAGAAGTCACTTGATGCCGGCCCACGAACTTGAACGCTCGCGCCGCGAATCCCGTCCGCTTGGCCACGATAGGGCGGCTTGCCAAGTAGTGGCGCAGATCATCCCGCATCTCCCCCGCCGTCCGATACCGGCGCTCTCGATTCCGCTCGATCGCTTTCAGACAGATCGTTTCCAGGTCCAGGGGGATCGCCTCGTTGAGCGATCGCAGTGGCGGCGGGTCGGAACTGAGGATCATGCCGATGACCCGCTCGCGCGTCTCGCCGGGATACGGTGGCCGCAGGGTCAGCCACTCGTACATCGTCGCCCCGAGGGAATAGATGTCCGCCCGGTGGTCCACGTCGTCGGGGTTGCCGGTAATCTGTTCGGGCGACATGTACAACGGCGAACCGATGACCTCGCCGGTAAGGGTGACGCCCGGCTGTTCCGCCAATCGAGCGAGACCGAAATCGGAAATCTGCATCCGACCGTCAACGCCCAACAAGAGGTTGTGCGGTTTGATGTCCCGATGGATCACACCCCTTTGGTGGGCGTAATCCAGGGCGTCGGCTACGTCGGCCAGGTGCCGCGCAATGTTGTGGAAATCCTCCGCGGTCATGATCCGAACCCCAAGCGCTAGCGCGGGGTCTTGATCGTCGAGAAGCGTGGGCCCATCGCTTGCGCTCCGGGTTCGGATTACTCCCTCGCGCGACGGAGTCAGGGCAATCGTTTCCGCAAGATCAACCGTCGTCGGCGCGTCCGTCGCTTGGTTGTTGCGTAAGTTGGCGATGATCGCATTCAGGCCGTCGCCCTCGATGAACTCCATGGCGTAGTAATACATGCCATCAGCCTCGCCCTGCGCGAAGATGGGAACGATGTGCGTGTGGTGCAGCTTCGCGGCGGCCTGCGCTTCACGTTGAAACCGCACTACCGCCTTGGGCGTGGCGCTCACATGCCTCGCCAGCACCTTCAACGCCACCATCCGTTGCAGCGAGCGCTGCCAAGCTTCATAGACGGTGCCCATCCCTCCACGGCCCACCTCGCGACGAAGTTCAAAGTCACCCAAGGTTACCGGACGTATCGTCTCGGGCGACGATGCCGCTTCAGCGGAGGCACTCGTCGCAACTGCGGGAATCGGGTTGGTCGGTTTGGTCTGCAATGTTGTGGCTTCCCTCGATGAACCGGGAGTCCAGCGGCTTTGAGTCAACCCGCAAAAGTATCTTATACTCGAATGGCTTCAGAACCTATAGTCAGCTATTTGTCGTTCGGTTGCCGCCAATAAATACCTTATTCACATAAGGTTAAGCGCAGTAGCATACCATGATCGGGCTTCAAATTCAAGCCCCTCACAACGCATGACCCTTGAAGTTGCCGCACGTTAGCACCCACAGTAAGTGAAATTCTGTGCCACGTTTATAACGCTTGCCGAGACCACAAGTTGCATATTCGGTCACAGGGGGGTGATATTCGGGAACCGTCCCGCGGCGTGGAGCCTGCCAAGTTCCAGATAGCTTTGAACAACGTGGTCGATCGCCCTGAGGTCGCGGTTGGTGACCTCGCGCACAATCTTGCCGGGGGCCCCCATCACGACCGAGCCGTCAGGGATGATGGTCTTGGGAGGGAGCAACGTTCCGGCGGCGATGATGCAGCGGCTGCCGATCTCGCAATCATCGAGCAGGATCGCACCCATGCCGATGAGGGTCCGCGTTCCGATGCGTCGGCAGTGGACGATCGCGCGGTGTCCGATCCCCACGTCATCGGCGATGTCGAGCGGCGTACCGTGGGGCGTGTGCATGACAGCCCCGTCTTGCACGTTCACGCGGGCGCCGATGCGGATCGGGGCGATGTCCCCGCGGATCATCACATGGTGCATCACCGTCGATTGATCGCCGATCACCACGTCGCCGCCGACGTAGGAGGTCGGTGCGATATAGACGTCGCGTCCGAGAACAGGTCGCAAGATTTCGCTCATTAGAGGCTAATAGTAGACGACGCGGAGCGATCCCGCGACACCAGCGTGTTCGAGCGAACTGCGGGTCATCCCAGGGGAAAAACCCCAACCCGTAACTTCAGGCCACTCTTGGCTCATCCGATAGGTTGGATGTAACGGTTGGTTGGGCGTGTGCCTAACCCGGATCGTTGGCGCCGATGGTCCGTAAGTACCCGTTTTTGATGGTTCCAGTCCCGATAACTTTACCAAGGAGACTTTCCCCATGACGACTGCCACACAGAGCAGAACAAATTGTGACTCACAGGCCACGTGCGGAACGACCGTTCCTTTCGAGAGCATCCAAGAGCCGGGTTGCTACATCTGCAACTGGAGCGGCCACCTTCTTCGTATTCCCGAAGACGGCGTCGCCCCCGGTCGCTCGCCGTTGGTCAACATCATCGGCACCGAGCCGTTGTATGTGACCAAGCTCAGCGAGAACCCCTTTGTCAGCATTACCAAGGCGAAGATGATCGCGTGCAACCTGGATTGCAACGTGAACTTCTAGTCGTGACGACGTAGGTCGTTCTTGCGTAGATGTTCCGGCGGCGGAGTGCATGGGGTGCGCTCCGCCGCCGGTTTTCTTGCGCCCTCATTCAGGTGAACTTCGCAGCGATTCATGCCGAAATCAGCAAATCTTTTGCGGCGTAAGCGTACGACGAGGCTCGAAGCGTCTTGTCTGCAAGTATTGTAGTCGGCGTAGGTTAGCACTGCGTACTGTGAAACGGCGAATAGCCCTATCAACATTGTAAGGCCGCATTGCGGGGCATTCCGATGCGGTGATGTCAAACCGCAGAATCTGCCGACATTCACCCGTACCGCGTCTGGAGGACGCGGATTGCGAATCGCTTGGCTCAGGATGGGCATGATGATGCGTACGCCGACACTGACCGAAGAGCCGGATCTGGTCACGATCCTGCAAACATATAACGACGTGACCGAGCGGTTGAAACGCTCGCATGAGACGTTGCTGGCCGAGGTCGCGAGGTTGCATGACGAGCTGCACGAGAAAAACCGGGAGTTGCAGCGGCGTGAGCGGCTCGCGGCGCTGGGAGAGATGTCGGCGGGTATGGCCCATGAAATCCGCAACCCGCTCGGCGGAATTGGGCTGTATGCGTCGTTGCTGGAACGCGATCTCATCGACCGACCGGGCGAGCGGGACGTCGCTCGGCGGATCAGTGCCGGGGTGCAGAACCTGGAGAACATCGTCCGCGATATTCTCTCCTTTGCGGGCGATGGCGAGCCGAGACTTACGCACGTCCTGATGGCGAACGTCTTGGACAGCGTGCTGTCGCAGACCGCGCCACGGGTGAGCGCCTTGGAAGTTGTTATCCGGGTGGATGCGCGATTGGCCGCTGTGGAGTTGTGGTGCGACGCGGCCCAGGTGGAGCGAGCGCTGCTGAATCTGATCTACAACGCCTTGGACGCCGCGGGGAGCGGGGGCAGGGTGTGGGTTCGCTTGGGCGAGCGCGGGTTAGGTTCTAATCTGTACGCCCCATCGCTCAAGGGCGATGGTGCTGCTGATGATCTGGTCCCCATCGTCATCGAAGACGATGGACCGGGGATCGCCCCGGGCTGTCTTCAACAGGTATTCAATCCGTTCTTCACCACGAAAGATCACGGGACGGGTTTGGGGTTGGCGATCGTTCATCGCATCGCGGAAGCCCACGACGGATGCGTGCGGGCGGGGAATCGGGCCGGCGGCGGGGCGTGCTTTGTGCTTTCTCTGCCGGGCAGTTTTCAATCGGATGGTAAGGAAGGTCGGGAAGTTTTGCTAGGTGTGCAATCCATAACAGGAGGCGACGAGTAAACGATGGCTCACATCGCGGTCGTGGATGATAAGGAAATCTTGCGGGATTCGCTGTCGGCGACGTTGAGCCGTGAGGACCACTGCGTGGTGACCTTTGCCGATCCCGTCGAGGCGCTCACGGCGACCAAGGGCGGGGCGTTCGATGTAATCCTACTCGACCTGAGGATGCCGCGGATGGACGGTCTGACGTTCATTCGTGAGCTTCGCGGATCCGGTTGCGATACACCCATCATCGTGATGACCGCATTTGCGACGGTGGCGACGGCGGTGGAGGCGATGAAGCTCGGGGCGTTCGATTACGTACAAAAGTCATTCGAGGCCGAAACGATCACGGTGCTCATCGAACGGGCGATCGAACACTCGCGTTTGCGGAAAGAGAACGAGGCCCTACGGACGTCGGTGGACGATCTGCGGAAGCGACGGACATTGGTGGGGAGGGGGCGGAGGATGACGGCGCTGCGGCAGGAATTGGATAGGGTGGCCGCCAGTCACGCAACGGTGCTGATCACCGGCGAATCGGGAACGGGCAAGGAGCTGGTCGCGTCCTACATCCATCACGCCTCGCCGCGGGCGGAGCGGCCGATGCTGTGCCTGAACTGTGCGGCGCTCTCCGCGAACCTGCTGGAAAGCGAGCTGTTCGGGCACGAGCGTGGGGCGTTCACGGGCGCGGACCGCACGCGCAAGGGGCGATTCGAACTGGCCGACGGAGGCACGTTGCTGCTGGATGAAATATCAGAAATGTCTCCGCCGTTGCAGGCCAAATTGCTTCGCGTGTTGCAGGAGGGAGAGTTTGAGCGTGTGGGCAGCAGCACGACGCGACGCGCGGATGTGCGGGTGATCGCCACGACGAACCGCAATCTAGACGACTGGGTATCGCAGAAGCGGTTCCGCGCCGATCTTTATTACCGGCTCAACGTTCTGCCGGCATCGGTACCGACGTTGCGGGATCGAGCGGAGGACATCCCGGAATTGGTCGAGTTCTTTCTGCACCAGGCGACGATACACGAAGGGTCGGCGACGCGGAGCGTGACGCCGGGTGCGATGCGGCTGCTCAGCGGCTATTCCTGGCCGGGGAATGTTCGCGAGTTAGAGAATCTCTGTCGCCGCGCCGCGACGCTCTGCCGGAGCGATGTAATCGACGCCGATCTGATCGAGCCGTGGCTCCGGGCGACGTCCTCAGCGGAGTCGGGCGTGGAGACGCTGCGCGAAGGTCGGATGTTGGAAGACATGGAACGGCAGCTCATCGAGAGGATACTCGCGCGACACAGCGGCCACCGGGTCAAGACGGCCAAGACGCTGGGCATGGGCGTCCGGACGCTGGGCATGAAATTGAAACAATGGCGCGACGAGGGACACGAGCACGGACGGACGTTAGTCGGTGCCGGGGCGGAGATGTGACGCGCAAGAACTGCCGGTCGCGCAGGCGATGCCGATTGCTCTCGATCGCGGGGTTGATTCTCGGGAAACGGTAAATTCAAACCGGGTTGCAGCCGGTTGGAGCCACGTAGCGCGTCACCCACGAGGAGCGACGATACCTGGCACTTATGCAAAACGACCGTCCAGACCGGGCCTCACAATTGCGCGAGATGGCCCGCGGACATCGCCGGTCCGCGTTGACCCTAGCGGTCATGAGCGGCAAGGGTGGCGTCGGAAAATCCAATGTGGCCGTAAATCTGTCAATCTGTCTTGCCGAACGTGGACTGCGGACCGTGTTGATGGATTTGGACATGGGTTTGGCGAACGCCGACCTGCTGATGAATCTCCACCCGTGCTACACCCTGGCCCACCTGGTCGCAGGGGTTAGGACCATCGAAGAGATCAGCGTCCGCGGACCGGGTGGTATTCGATTCATTCCCGGCGCATCGGGAACTCAGGGCCTGGCGAACCTTTCCGAGTTCGAGCGGCAAAACTTGATTTCACAATTTCACAGACTCGATACCAGTGCTGATATCATCGTTTTCGATTTAGGCGCCGGCATTTCTCGGAATGTCACAAGCTTCGCCCATGCTGCGAACCGCGTGTGGGTGGTCACGACTCCTGAACCGACGGCGTTGACCGACGCCTATGCCACGGTGAAGGCACTGCAACGCGAGCAGTGCCGCGCAAAAATCTCCTTGGTGGTCAACATGGCCAATAGTCGGGCGGAGGCACAGGCCGCCTACCGGCGGGTCGCCGGGGTGGCCCGAAAATTTTTGAATTTTTCTATTGCGGACGGCGGGTACATGCTGCAAGATACCGCCGTGGAGCTGGCCGTTCAGGCGCGGTGCCCCTTTGTGATTCGCTACCCGGGGTCGAACGCCAGCGCCTGCATCGCCGCGATGGCGAGCGAAGTGGCCCGATCCTGTGCGGCGCCGCCGCGTCGGGGCGGGTTCTTCAAACGCGTCGCCGGACTGTTCGTCTGATGCGGCGAACGAACGAGATTCGGTAGCTCTCAATCCAGCGACGACATGGATGTCGGTCGCAGGCTCGCGGGGCGGGTGATTGCCACGGAGGGATCCGTCGCAAGTCCTCTGTCAGTCATCCCCGTTAATCCCCGTTGTCTTTGGACATTGCGACACGGATGTTGCGCGGATGTTGGCACGGTACACGGGCGCGAGCCTCGGGCTGCTGGTCTTCACCATCGTCGTCACCGCCGGGCTTATCGTCCGTAATCCGGGGACGATTACCCCTTCGCGTAGCATCTTCGCCTTTTTCTTTTTCGCTCTTATCGGACTCGTTCTCGGCCGTACAGCCCAATTGGTGGTGGCCGAACGCAAACACAAATGGGATACGGAGATTCATAAACGGTACCACGGGATGCAGACGTCAACCGCCGGTGACGGAGCGGAAAACAGGTCCACCGGCCAAGCGTGCGGGTCGATAGCTTCGTAGGGTCTGCCCCTACGAAGCCGGGAGCCGCGCGACAAGCGGGGTCGAACAGGGCCTCTCGTGGAGCCAAGCGCAGGGACGCGCAAGGAGCAGATGGCATGCGAGAAATCAGATCACCCTTGGAACTCCGCAAAGTATGGGTGGAGTTCAAAGAGTCGGGCGACCAATCGTTACGCAACACGCTGATGGAGGAGTTCCTCCCCATCGTCAAGTACAATGCGGAGCGGATCGGGGCCAAGTTGCCCGACGAGGTGGAGAACGACGATCTCATCTCGGCCGGCATCTTCGGCCTGATGGATGCGATCAATGCCTTCGACCTCGGACGCGGGGTGAAGTTCGAGACCTATTGCGCCCCGCGCATCCGCGGGGC
>JAGVHG010000204.1 GCA_020056715.1 Phycisphaerae bacterium
ATGGGACGCAGCAGGCCCCATAGCAGGTGAGATTGGTGGCGCAGGTTGTACCGTCCCCAACGTAGGCACCGCCCGCGGCCTCGCAGGAAGACTGAGTGTGCTCAAAAGGAGCGGTGCCAGCCTCGCAGGTTCCTTGGATGCAGCAGACCCCGAGGGGACACGTGGTATTGGCCGCCGAGTAGCAGGTGGTGTCATTGCCAAGGTAGGTGCCCCCGTTACTGGCGCAATTTACCGCGCTGATGTCGTCAGCGCAACCATTAGATGCGACGCAGCAGGCCCCTGTCGGCGCGAGCTGTGCAAAAGCGAGCCCCCCGTTCAGCAGCATCGAGAAGGCGAAAACGTGGAACGCGATGCTTCGCTGCGCTGATCTCAAACGACGCACGGTGTGACAGTTCGATGCGCGAATCGAGAGTAGTCTGGTTTCGAAAGTATTCATAAGTCCATGTCCGGAAACCACAAAGGAATCATTAGAGCAATTTCCTATCTTCGTTTAATCCGATAGTATATCTCTTTCATGAGTGTACCCAATGGATTCCTCCGGCCGCGAGTCACCGGCTTCGGGAACGGAAGCAACCGCTCGGCACTGACGGTTACGGTGCGCCGTGCGACTTCTCGTCATACTTTGAAAGAACAACCCGTCGCTCCGTTTTATTCCTTACCTGGATGTATGCGACGCTGGCTTCGATTGGGCACCCGGATCGGCGTAGCCGAGGCCTCGTTGACATTGGCGATATCCAATCCATCGGCACCCTGCGCGCCGGTGTTCAACTGGTCCGGCGGAGCGATGATGTCCCTCAAGAGGGTAGCCGACTCTTGGCCTTGGCCTACGAGGGTCATGCCGGCATCGGTGCGACCGGTGACCCTGCCGCTGAAGTGCAGGATCTTGTCAGACACACCGAGTAGGGCCGCCGCCTTGCTGCACTCCGGGTCGATTTGCGGGTGGTCGATCGCCGGGAAACAAGCGCTATCCAGCCCTAGATGGCAACACAGATCGGGCGAGTTGCAGACGTCGCTCCGCATACCGTCGATTCGGGCCTTGCCCTTGTTCGTGTGCAGGTTGCCGATCATGAAATTGTTCGGCGCATCGTACTTGCTGAGTAACGTCTGGTCCCAGCAGGTGATGCAACGATACGTGCCGGACAGGCCGTCCTCGTTCTGGTTCCAAATGTCGAACTTCGCCTTGGTCGCTATCGGACCCGTGGAATCCTGGCGCAGGTCCACGCTGACCGGAAACAGCGTCAGGTCCGTGTCCAGCTGGATGAAATTGATCGGCCGTTGAGAGAATGCCAGCGAGCCGACGGCATAAAAATCAAACAGCAACTTGTCGAAGACGTAGTCGTATTCCACACCGTCCATTCTCAAGATGCCGGCGGGAGCGCCGGCGACGACGTCGTGGTTGTTCTCGCTTTCGCATGCATAGCCCAGCGCAACGTCCGCGACGCACTGGAAAGCGTAGGCATTGTATTCCCACGCCGACCGGTTTGCGTAGTTCACGATATCCACGGAGCCGGAGAGATGGTTCCAACTGATCTCGTTCCCAGCGCTGTCTACGGCAAACGCGACGGCGTAGCCGCGAAGAACGCGTTCGCCGGTCGGCCCATCCGGATCAGGGCGGCCTGCCGGGAAACCCGGATCCAAGATCCCAAACGGCTGGCAACCCAGGGGAAGACCGCTCGACATCGCCATGTAGCTCGACTCATTTTCGGTCAGGTGGGTTGCGCAGTCCACCCAATTCCAGCCGTTGTGCGGGCGTTCGATGAGAACGGGCGGAGAACCGGCGAAGACCGCCGCCAACGGGGTATCGCCGTTAATGAAATACCATTGCACGTACACGTCGCCCGGATAATCATTGACGATCGTCAGGAACGTGTCCTGATTGAGCGTTCCGGTTGCATCCCACCGAAGTTCGATCTTCGAATAGTACAGTATACTACCCTTCTTGCTGATGCTGACCCGACATTCTTGTAGTCCCGGTATGCAAATACCGGAATTGCAAAGGTCTGGCGATGTGCATTTGTCGCCATCGTCGCAGGTGGTGCCGTCAGGTAATGGCGGGTCAGAGCAGATCCCCGTTGCCGGATCACAGATCCCGACATCGTGGCACTGGTCAAGTGCGATACAAACGACAGGATTACTCCCGACGCAGATCCCGTTCAGGCAGGAGTCGGGCTCCGTGCAGGCAGTCCCATCGTCACAGGAAGCACCGTTCGCTTGCACAACCGCGTTCTGGTCGCAGTTCCCCAACCCATCACACTCCGCCTCCGTGCAGTCATTGCCGTCTGTGTCCGGGCAGGGATCGAAGAACCTGATGAAACCGTTCTGGTCACAGGTGTGCTCGTCACAACGTGCCTCCGTACAATCATTTCCGTCCGTGTCGGGGCAGGGGGCGAAGTCGTTGACGAAACTGCTCTGGTCGCAGTTGCCCCCGGGGTCGCAACGCGCCGCCGTGCATACGTTGCCGTCCGTGTCCGGGCAGGGAACGAAGTCGTTGAAGAAACTGTTCTGGTCGCAGTTGCCCACGATATCGCAACGCGCCGTCGTGCATACGTTGCCGTCCGTGTCCGGGCAGGGAGCGAAGATATTGAAGAAACTGTTCTGGTCGCAGTTGCCCACGATATCGCAACGCGCCGTCGTGCATACGTTGCCGTCTGTGTCCGGGCAGGGAGCGAAGTCGTTGAAGAAACCGTTCTGGTCGCAGTTGCCCACGATATCGCAACGCGCCGTCGTGCATACGTTGCCGTCCGTGTCCGGGCAGGGAACGAAGATATTGAAGAGACTGTTCTGGTCGCAGTTGCCCACGGTATCGCAACTAGCGGTCGTGCATACGTTGCCGTCTGTGTCCGGGCAGGGAATGCCTAGGGGGCCAGGTGGGTTTAAGTTGCAAACTCCAAACAGGTTGCATTCGGACGGGAGCGTACAAGGGTTGCCGTCGTCAGAGCCGCAAGGGACACCCGGGGGGCCAGGTGGGTTTAAGTTGCAAACTCCAAACAGGTTGCATTCGGACGGGAGCGTACAAGGGTTGCCGTCGTCAGGGCCGCAAGGGACACCCGGGGGTCCAGGTGGGTTTATGTTGCAAAGTCCAAACGGGCCGCATTCAGACGGGAGCGTACAGGGGTTGCCGTCGTCAGGGCCGCAGGAAGTGCCGACGGGCGCGGGTGCGGTCTGGATGCAGTTTCCCGCCCCGTCGCAGGCCGCGACCGTGCACGGATTGTTGTCCGTGTCTGTGCAGAAAGTGCCATCTGGCTCTCCGGTACAATCAGATACGCTGACGCCTGCGTTAGCTCCTAGCGGCACAAACAACCAAGCTACAAGAGCGACCCCGGCAAAAACCCTCATTGCCAACGCTTCGCGACCCGTTGCACGCTCGCGCAGCCCTATACGTACGCACGTCAACATGGCTTCATCCTCACTTCCTTCCATGCTCAAGTCGCGTCACTTCTGTAAAGCTGATTTCACCCGCGACGAGGACATACCCTATCTGCCAACCTTGCGCTGTCCACGTTCTGAACAGCGGGAAGACGGGGACAAAGCCCTGAAAAGCGCTTTGACCGCGTTTTTTTGATCGCTATCGCAAGGGATTACTACCTTCGCTAATTGCCCGGAAACGAGCCGCTAAGTAGCAGCTCGTTTCGGGTCGATCATCAACCTCCGAAACGCCATCCCCTTACTTTTTATTCGGCACGACGCGCCGCGACTCGCGGCTGATCGGCTGAATCGGTGTAACCGAAACCTCGTTGACATTGGTGATATCCAATCCATCGGCACCCCGCCCGCCGGTGGTCAACGAGTCCGGCGGAGCGATGATGTCCCTCAAGAGGGTGGCCGACTCTTGGCCTTGGCCTACGAGGGTCATGCCGGCGTCGGTACGACCGGTGGCCGCGCCGCTGAAATGCAGGATCTTGTCAGACACACCGAGAATGGCCGCCGCCTTGCTGCACTCCGGGTCGATTGCCGGGTGGTCGATCTCCGGGAAACAAGCGCGATCCAGGCCTAAATGGCAGCACAGTTCGGGCGCGTTGCAGACGTCGCTCTGCATACCGTCGATTCGGGCCTTGCCCTTGTTCGTCTGCAAGTTGCCGATCAAGAAGTTGTTCGGCGCAGCGTAGTTGCTGAGCAACGTCTGGTCCCAGCAGGAGATGCAACGATACGTGCCGGACAGGCCGTCCTCGTTCTGGTTCCAAATGTCGAACTTCGCCTTGGTCACTATCGGACCCGTGGTATCCTGGCGCAGATCCGCGCTGACCGGAAACAGCGTCAGGTCCGTGTCCAGCATGACGGAGATCGGCATTTGAGAGAACGCCAGCGAGCCGACGGCATAAAAATCTAACAGCAGCTTGTCGAAGGCGTAGTCGTATTCCGCGCCGTCCATCAACAGTTGACCGGGCGTGGCATCGGTCTGGGCGCCCAGGGCTGCCGCTACCGCCTGGAAGGCGTAGGCATTGTATTCCCACGCCGAGCGGTTCGCGTAGTTCACGATGTCCACGGAGCCGGTGAGATGGTTCCAACTGATCTCGTTCCCAGCGCTGTCCACGGCAAACGCGATGGCGTGGCCGCGAAGAACGCGATCACCCGTCGGTCCATCCGGATCAGGGCGGCCTGGCGGGGTACCCGGATCCAAGATCCCAAACGGCTGGCATCCCAGGGGAAGACCGGTCGCCATCGACATGTAGTTCGACTCGTCATGGGTCAGGTAAGTCACGCAGTCCACCGAATTGCAGCTGTCGTGCGCGCGTTCGATGAGTCCGCCCGTACTGTCTAGGACCGCCGCGAGCGGGCCGTCGCCGTTAATGAAATACCACTGCACGTACACGTCGCCCGGATAATCATTGACGATCGTCAGGAACGTGTCCTGGTTGAGCGCTCCGGCTGCATTCCAGCGGAGCTCAATCTTGGAATAATAAAGGAGGCTTCCCTTCTCGCTCGCGTCGACGCGGTTCGTGGGGTCGTTACAATTATAGTCAACGATGTCGGTACCGACGCACCCGCAGGTATCTGTCACGAATAGGGTCACGTTACTGCGAAATATCGAGTCGCAGGAGATGCAAGCAACCGGCCCGGTGGCGTCGATCACGCCGTCGCCGTTAAAGTCCCAACTCAAGGTGGCGATGCCGTTGGTACTCGTGGAGTTTAATCCGTCGAAGCAAACTTGCTTCCCTTTAGGAGCCAATTGATCCGGCCCCGCGTCGGCCACAACGTCGCCGGGTTGGCAGATCGGAGTGCCGATCGCGTCAATCTCGTTGTCAGCCGATTGCCAGCCAGGCGTGGAGGGGTCGTCGTCGCTTAACGGTGACCCACTTGTGGGTGTGTCGAAGATTGAAACGCTGAAGTTGGCATACGCGGCGATGAACTGGAAACCGGAGCCGAAGAAACTGTACTGGCCGACAAAGTCGTCGGAGTTAGGCCCTGGTTGGCACGCAACGGGATCCTCCCATCCCTTCGCGTAGATGGTCGTCAAAGTCGCCATGGTCCAACCAACTGGAAAGCTGCTGATATCGCAGGAGTCGCTGCCCCAAACCGTAGACTCGATCCCTTCTTCGGGTACCGGGAGGTGGTCTACGGCGGAAAAGACGAAGACCGAGTTCACCGGTGCGCCCATGTCGGCCACGAGGGGAATCGTGGTGCTTTGGAGCCAATGGTGATTAAGAGTATTCAAGGCGGCAGCGGGCGTCTCAACTGTCCCGGCGAAACTCAACCCGCAACTGCCCGGCGGCGAGGGTACGATCCCCGTTGCGCCGTTCCCGCCTGCGCAGTAGGCGCCCAAAGTGCGCGGGCAGGAAATGACGCTATCCACCGTAAGTGCGGCCAGCGTTTGCGTGTCGATCGCTACGCACCCGTCGACGAAGGCGTTGGTATCCAGCGTCACGGCGCCGTTCCGCGCCAAGGCTTTACCGGTCACGCTGGCGCCGGTAGTCAGAGTGATGCTACTGAGCGCGAGAATGTTCCCTGCGAGCGCAGTGGCCGTACCGAGAGTCGCAGAAGTGCCGACCTGCCAAAATACCTTGCATGCTTGACCGCCATTGATAAGCCGAATAGACGAGTTGCTTGCGGTTGTGAGCGTACTGCCGATCTGAAAAACGAAGAGCGCACTGCCGTTGCCCAGGGCGTCGAGAGTGAGTACTCCCGTTAACTGAGCCGACGTTGAAAAGCAATAGACGCCCGGTGTGAGCGTCAGTCCGCCCAGATCAATTCCCGTCAGGTCATGACCGCCAGGCGGTGGCCCAGGTGGGCACGCCAAGCTCGCGAGAACATTGTACGCCGTGGTGACATCACTCTGCGCCTGTTGCGCGACCGCATCACCGGCGTGCATTGTGCCCGGAGGAACGACGATACCTGGCGGAAAGCCAATGATCGCGAGCCCCGGCCAGAGACCCAGATCTCCTTTGATAACGCTCGAGCCTGTATTGGTCACCGTCGAGCCGCCCAGGACCGCGAAGTTCTCCGCTGTGCCCAGATCTTGAGCTTTTGCTTGCACTTGTAAACCGGATAATGCTACGATCGCGGTGAGAATCAAGAACCTGCGTTTCATTTTGAATCCTCTCCTATTGTGCCTGAGTACTTCGGTCGGGTCGGAAGATAAAGACGGGCCTCCACCCAGATCATCTCTGTCCCACTATATCGCTACTTCCTTCCAAGCTCTAGTCGCGTCACTTCCGTAGAGCTGGTTTTCACCTGTGACAACGACAGTCCGTACTTGTAAACCTTCACTGTCCACGTTCTGAACAGCGGGAGGACGGGGACAAAGCCCTGAAAAAACGCTTTGTCCCCGTCCGTTTGATCGCTATCGCAAGGGAATACGACCCTTGCCAATCGCCCGGAACGAGCCACTATGGTAGTGGCTCGTTCCGGTTCGATTATTAGCCGCCGAACGCTATCCTCTTACTATTTTCTCTGTACACCTCGCCGCAACTCGCGGCTGATCGGCTGAATCGGCGTAACCGAAACCTCGTTGACATTGACGATATCCAATCCATCGGCACCCCGCCCGCCGGTGGTCAACGAGTCCGGCGGAGCGATGATGTCCCTCAAGAGGCTGGCCGACTCTTGGCCTTGGCCTACGAGGGTCATGCCGGCGTCGGTACGACCGGTGGCCGCGCCGCTGAAGTGCAGGATCTTATCCGACACACCGAGAATGGCCGCCGCCTGGCTGCACTCCCTGTCGATCGCCACATGGTCGGCAGCCGGGTAACAATCGGGATCCAGCACTAAATCGCAGCACAAATTGGGCTCGTCGCAGACGTCGCTCTGCATGCCGTCGATTCGGGCCTTGCCCTTGTTCGTGTGCAAGTTGCCGATCATGAAGTTGTTCGGCGCATCGTAGTTGCTGAGCAACGTCTGGTCCCAGCAGGTGATGCAACGATACGTACCGGACAGGCCGTCCTCGTTCTGGTTCCAAATGTCGAACTTCGCCTTGGTCACTACCGGACCCGTGGAATCCTGGCGCAGGTCCACGCTGACCGGAAACAGCGTCAGGTCCGTGTCCAGCATGACGGAGATCGGCGTTTGAGAGAACGCCAGCGAGCCGACGGCATAAAAATCAAACAGCAACTTGTCGAA
>JAGVHG010000194.1 GCA_020056715.1 Phycisphaerae bacterium
ACGAGGTCGAGCAAATGTAGTCACGACTTTGAACGCAAACGGCCCCTGGCACCACCGCTAAGGCCGATTTGGATCTCCAACTGTCTAACTTGGGCTAGGAATAGCAACTCCTCGGCTTTCGCCATCCACGATTGCCGTTGCCCAATGGAATCTGTTCCATTGGGTCAAGAAATCACACTCATAGTGTGTAGATAGCTTGGCCACTCATGAGTGTGATGTCAACCTATGCTACCGGCGGACATCAAGGCACTCGTGGGTACCAGGCTGCGAAAGCTGCGGGAGAAGAAGGGCTGGTCCCAGGAACAGCTCGGATTCGAGGCCGGTTTGCATCGCAACTACATCGGCGGCATCGAACGCGGGGAGCGAAACGTCGGCGTCGTGAACATTGCGAAGCTGGCCAGCTCGCTCGGCGTACGTCCGCGCAACCTACTCCCGTGAGCTGCCCTCGGCATCTCTTCATAGCAAGGCCGACACCCTCGCACGAACGAGATCTGTTCTGAGCTTCTCGGCGGCGTTGAGGACCTTAAAGACGCTGCATAGTTGATCCGTGTTCTCGCAATTGCGAAGAATATCCACCAAATCCTGGTCCCATTCAGCATATCGCTCTGGAGGCACTCCCACGACCCAACCTTCGCGGTGGGCTTTGGCCATCAAACGCAGGTCGCGCGCGGTCGTGTATTTCGGCCGCATCTCGGGCGGCAACAGTTCGTAGGGTCGCTTCTCGATTGGGTCTCGCATGGTCTTTTGACCTCCAATACTGAACTACTTGACAAAGCTCCGATTTCGCGTATTTTGTGCGTCTCTTCTCCTCAGATCCCCCCCCCCTGGGGGGTTTGGGGGGTACCCCAGAAAGGGGTTGGGGTCCATTGCACGCATTCGCTTCCCATCGCACGATTGCGTACCCTGTCCCCGGTTTCATGGCGATTTTCACGCCGTTTTATCGCATTAGGTCGTTTCGTCCTTCAATATCATCGAAGACCGGGATGGAGGCAGAGGCGAAAATCCAATCAGCTTCGCAACGGCTTCAAGTTGAGCCAGCTTGAGCGTCTGTCGGCGTGCCCTTCGACCAGCAGCTTCGACACGAACCTCGTCACGAATTCGGCCTTCGGCAATCAGAGCGTCCCGGCGCCCGTTGATTTCCGCGATCAACTCGTCGATCAACTTTCGGTCGGCGTCACACGTTACATACGCGCCGAGCTGCTCAGCGCGTCGGCAATGGTCGCAGAGTTCGCGGCATGTACGCATACGGCCTCGCGCAGTGCGCCGACGGGATGCGTCGGGCAGTGTGTCCCAGAGGAATTGCAATCTGGTACGAATGTGGTTCTGGTGCGTCGTCATTAGCGCCGTCTCCTCCATGATCGGGCGAGCCTCATCTATCATATCATAGCCACGCGGAAGTCAACCGGATTATCGACTTTCGGCCCTTGGCCATCTCCGTACCGATTCACCTCTGTACTCACCTCAGTTGGTTCGCACCGTGACAGCAGGCCGTGAAGTGACCCTCGTACTCTGGCACACGGCGATGCAGTCCAAGGCCGGCGATTCGGATCGCTGGACGCATCAGGCTGTGGCGCGGATTCTCAAACGCGAACAGCGTGCTTCGACGGACTTTCAGGGCGCCGCAGCGTGAAACGGCGACTCCGTAGCATTGGACATCGCTCGCAACCTCGATTCGCCTTCAATGCAACGGTATGCACCGTCCGCAACGGTCGCGGCTAAAGCCTGCACCGCATGGCTCGGCGAATATGTCTCGTGGGATGACGAAGCAGCCCGAAGTAGGCTGTGCAACGCAGGCAATATTCGTACTCAATCCTCGACACGACTACCGGCTGCGTGAGCTGAGCGTCCGTTTCGTGATCGGTCTATCCCCTCGGGATTGCAAGTCCTTGAGGGACATCGGATTGCGAATTCACGGCCAACCCTACGCCAGTCCGAGAACCAGAAAACAAACGCGGTTTTCGACCGAGTGGGTCAGCGATTGCGTCACTCCGGACCGCGATCACGCTCGCATTACGTCTTCCAGCGCGCGACGAGCCAAGTCAATCTGCTCATCGCGAACCTTTAGATAGTGAACACGTGTGGTGCGAATGTCGGCGTGGCCAGCCAACTCTTGCACCACATGCAGCGGAACGGCCGCCGCGAGATTGGTGCAGAAGCTCTTGCGAAGGTCGTGAAACGAGCACTTCGCAACACCAGCCTTACGGCGAATCGTTTGGAAGTCGCGCCAGATGTTCTGCCGCTTCACGCGGCTACCTTGCGCGGGCCCTTTCCGATTGACGAACACGTATTCTTGTCCGTCCGCCGCAGCAAGTTGAAGTTCCACGAGGATGCTCACCGCCGGACTTGGAAGCGGAACGATCCTCATGTCCTTGTCCTTCGGCGTCCACGCCACTCGCTGCTTCGCCGCATCCTTCCGAGCGACTCGGACTTGGCTTCGCTCGAAATCGACATCAGACCACGTCAGGTTGAGCACTTCGCCCAATCGCAGCCCGCAACAGTAGCCCAGCGCGATCATGCCGCGCCACCGAAGAGATGGGGAGACTTCGATCAGTCGCCGGTATTCCGCCGGGCCGACGAATTGCCACGGTCGTTGTGCGACTTTCTCCTGGCGCAATCCCTGGAAGGGGTTCTCATGGATGAGCGAGCACGCAACTGCTTCACGGAAGATCCGCCTGCACTCACGTAGCGCCTTGTTTACCGTGGCTGTTGCTGGCTTGCGACCACGGTATTCGCGCTCCCGATAGCTTGCCAGGAAGCGCCGCGCGTCCAGCGAAGTGATCTTGCTGACGATCGTCTGCCCTCCAAGAAACTCGCCCATGCAGCGCAGCGTGCGCTTGTGCTCGATATTCGTCGAGGGCGCAAGGTCGCCTCTCAGATCCAGATACATCCGTGAGAACTCCGCAAGCGTGATCGACTGTGGCCGGTCACCTTTTCCAACTCGAATCTCGGCCTGTTTTGTCTCAGCGTATCGCTCTGCCTCCCTTCTGCTTTCGAAGCTCTTGCTGAAGCGCTTCCCATCCGAGCCGAACCACCGCACCGCCCAGCGAAACGCCCGCAAACGCGGCCACTCGCTTGTCGGCAACGGCGTGCCCAACGCGTCAACGGGAAAAGCCCCATGGTACTTCCGGTAGATGCCTACTT
Source organism: Phycisphaerae bacterium (assembly GCA_020056715.1). GTDB lineage: Bacteria > Planctomycetota > Phycisphaerae > UBA1845 > UBA1845 > SBAX01. The sequence continues at coordinate 3,142 of JAGVHG010000194.1, forward strand.
TTTCAGTCGCCATGATGAACCTCCTGGCCCATTCGGGCCTCAGAACACCACGGGCGACTGACCCAGGTCGGGACTCTACGCGATTTCAAGGGCTGCCAGCAAGGGACGCCTCATACTACTTTGGCTCTCGCCTTTTTTCTCGTCGTGGCGCCGCCGCTCGTGGTGGACATGTCGATACGAAACAAGGAACCCAGGCCGTCTGATCTCATCGGCTTGGGACGCCCGTCGCTGATTCTCAGGGCCAGTTGAATTTGCGAGGGGAGTCTCGCTATCGAGCAAAAGCTTGTCTCTCACGCTGTACTCGACGACCGCGCGTGCTATGATAAAATAACGCTTGATGGTATATTATCCGATAAGGCTTTGGGAGATTGAACGGTGATCGAACGGAACATTACGGATGCCCTGCTATCCGCCTTGAACGACACGCCCGTCGTGTTACTGCATGGGCCACGGCAAAGCGGAAAGAGCACGCTGGTGCATTCGCTGGCCGAACGGAAACGAAAGGCGACCTACTTCACGATGGACGATGCCGGCGTGTTGTCATCCGCCACCGCAGATCCGGACGCGTTCATCCAGGCCACACCGGGCCCGGTCGTTATTGACGAGGTGCAGCTCGTGCCCGACATCTTCCGGGCCATCAAGCTCGAGGTTGATCGCCGACGCACCCCCGGCCGGTTC
>JAGVHG010000121.1 GCA_020056715.1 Phycisphaerae bacterium
CGCGGCAGGCGATGGTTGCATCGCCGCAGCTAAACGCCGCCGTCGGCGCAGCCCAATTCACGGTCGCCGCCGGCATGTCGCAGTCGGAGTTGACCGCGACGTTCTCGGGAACAGTCAGCACCAGGTCGCCTAACTCAGCGATCTCCTTGCACTGGCCCGCAATACCCACCTTGTAGCCACCATTATCGACCAGGTAGGTGTCAAGGGGGTTGACAGTGGAGTCGTCAGGCCCGAAGCACAGCTCGCAGTTGTTGCACTGCCCGATCATCGTGTAGCTCACTAGGAGCATGTCGGTGTTGCCCAAGGGGCCGTCAACTCCTAAGAACGGATCAACGCCGCAAGCGATGAATACCGTGCCGGCGGCCGCATTCTTGATCGGACCATACACCGTCGTCCCGTACGGGGCCTTACAGGCGACGCTGTTGAATTCCACACAGCTAGGATCATACTGGAGCAGGAACTGCCCGCCGTTGATCGGCGAACCCGCGGCGCCGATGTGTACGGTGGCCGAAATCTTCTCGCCTTCGTTGAAGCAGTTCGCCCCGCTGGCGTCGGCGAACTGATCGCACTTGCCGAGGCCGGGCCCGCAGTCCGCATCGACCTTACAGGGTAAACCGGGTAAGGGGCTGTTCGCGTCGCACATCGGCGACTTCGAACCCGAGTTAGCCAGGACATACGTGACCTTCGGCTTCGGCGAGCAGGTGCATGCCCCGTTGGTGCAAATCCCAGGGGGCGTCTGGCCGCCGTGCAGGCAAGAGTCACCCGAGCACGGCTCGCCGACGACAGCGTTGCCTGTGCAAGAGGTCGACGGCGTACCTGCACAGTGGTCGCCCCACGTGCAGGGGTTGAGGTCGTCGCACGTCGTTTGTGACGAGGCAGCCGTGTGTACCGGAACTCCATTCCCATGCTTCGGTACGCCGGGGGGGACCGGATCTAGGCTGCATGTGTCGACCGTGCAGAGATTGGCATCTGCGGTTGTGGCGATAGCGCCGCTCGTTGGGTCGCAGCACGTGCCCGCAACATAGCCGGGAACGTTCCCGCGAACACAAGCGCCGATTGCGGTGTTGCAGAATTCAGTTGTGCAGGCGTCGTTATCGTTGCAGCCCGCGTCATTGACGCACTCCACGCAGCCATCCGAGCAGAGCTTGCCCGGCGAGAACAACGACGGCTGGGCCATAGCCGCACAATCCGAACGGTTGATGCAGGCGTCGGTGCAACCGGCCCCTGGCGTGCCCAGTCCGTAGCAGCACGACCCGCCCACGAAGTTCACCACGAACCCGGTCGCTTCCAAGAGCGGAATGGGAGGGGGGGGTGCCCCGGGGGAGTTGGCGAACGTCTCGTCGAGTTTCAGACCGACGGTGTATTTACCCTTCGCTCCGGCCGGGATGTCCAGCACGAGGGTACCGACGTAGTAGATGCCTCCCGCATCATTATGCCCAGTCCCAGCGGGGGCGTCAGACACCGAGAAGTAGTTATAGTTACAGGTGCCCACGGCAACGCCGCACGCCGCACATCCATCGGCCGCGCACCATGATTGGCCTGCGCCTTCCGGTGACGGAACGCCCGTTCCAGCGCAGTCCGCGTATCCGTTCTCGCAGAACCCGCCTAGGCACTTGACCCATGCCTCGCCGAAGCCGTTCGCGTCCGTGGCCCGGCAAGTGGCGTTGCTGGTGCATGTTTGGACCGCCGGAATGAGATCAAGCCCGTCGCCAGGGGTCTGGTCCAGATCGAGACAGTCGGACGCATAGTACCCAGTGCAGTCAATCTTGATCTGAAAGACCTGCATTTGCGGCGTGCCGGTGTGGGTAATATCCCAGTCCTTTATCTGCGCGTGAAACCACGCCCGGAACCCTTCCTTATTGTTCCGGTCGATCTCCAGCCTGTTACCAACGATGGTAACGCCGGCCGGATACGCTGCCATACCTGGCGGCGGGTTCACCGGGTTGACGGCCAGAACCATCGTCTCCCCTGCTGCGACTACCGAGTTGATCTGCGCCGGATTGCCGGTGACTAGGCGCGTCACCTCCGTGCCGCTCTTACCCGTTCCACGCACGGGTTGGTCAGTTCCACGCGGCCCAGCCAGTGCGTTAACTCCGAGCGCCATCGCTCCTACAACTGCGACGCCCATCACTGGACGCCAAACTCCAACAAGTTTACTGCTTTTCATTTTCCATACCTCCAAAAGGGGAAACATTCCCAGGTTCCAATTCGACTACCTTAAAAATCCTCTTAAGAAGCACGCTGCTCCTCATTTTCCGTATCCTACTCCCAGTCCAAGCCCTCGAAAAAGCCACGATAGCACGAGCCGGCTTGTTAGCCCGACAGCCATCTAACCTCACACGCCATCAACCTGCCCTCCAGCGCTAATCATACAGCTTTTTCGTTTCCAAGTAAACCGACTATCCGCAATTCTCCGGGGCGGGGCGGGCACTATGCCCGCCCCCAAACCCCGTTCTATTTTTGTCTCCTCGTGCCTACAGCCTACAGCCTACAGCCTAAGGCCTACGTTAATTACACCTCCCGCAACGGTCGCGGCAGAGGGGAGTGCCGCACGTGCCGCCCGTACAGTGCGTGGCGTTGATGCACGGCTGGCCGTCGTTGGCCCCGCCAGTACACGTCTTCACGCATATGTTGGGACTGGGGCACGTTGCACCACAGGCGGTAGCGCATGTCATCGCCGACGGGCACGCACACGGTCCGCTGTACCCATACTTCAACCCTTTCACCGCGTCGACCGTCGCCGCGATGTCCAAGGCGTTGACATCCGCGTTCAGCTCCGGCACGTTGGGTTGCAACTGGGTGATGGCCTTAATCAGAGCGCCCGGCGCGCTCTTTAACTTGTTGACCACCGCCGCGATGTCCAGAGCGTTGGGCTGACTCGTGGTCGACGGCGGGTTGAAGTCCGGAGCCGTGTCGCCGGAACGGCGCGTGAACATCGCCACCGCCGGGGACACACACGTACAATCGGCTTCCGTACCCATGCAATCCGCCCCGTACACTTGGACGCTATATTCCGAGCTGGGAAGGATTTCCGCGCCGACCACGGTGATCAGCCCTTCCGCCTTCCAGTCATGGTAGTACGGCGTACACTGCAGCCGGGCCGCTTTGTAGGTTCCGCCTCCCGGTCCCGCGTCCTGGAACTCAAGGAAGGTTCCGGGCTTACCGACCCAGCGAGCACACCCGTTAGCTTCGCCCGCGGCCGTGCAGAGGGCCAAGCTGCCGGTACACGTGCCCGGCGACGCACAGTCGGCGGTTGTGTCGCAGTGGTGCCCATTAAGGGTACCGCCGACGCACACGCCGTTAAGTCTCGTGTCGTAGGTCGTAAAGTTCTGCGGCGGTTGCGCCGGCAGGTTGGCCGGTTTCGGGTGCTGCAAGTCGACCATCGTAACCTTGATGGCTTCCGGCTTGGTCGCCCCATCAACCGCGGTCACCGTGAACCTCAGGGATCGTGAGGTCGCCTTTGCGTTGGCGTTAGGCCATCCCGTTGTCGGCTCCCAATCGATTGCGTTGGGCGTACACGCGGCGACAACATCGCAACCACAGCGGCAACCGCCGAGCGGGTCGTTCTTCGTCCGGCAAGCGCCGGACGGGCAGTCGTTGCGGTCCGCTGTCAGGTCACACGTCCCCTGGCTCAGGGCGGCGCATTGGACATCAGTCTCACATTGACTTTGGGCACCTCCGGTGCACTTGCCGAACTCGCACTCCTCGAAGCCCTCCAGGCGACCGTTCCCGCACGCCAGCGGAGGACACAAGCAGACCGCTGGGGACTCGCCAGAGCGGCAACGTCCCGGACAAGCAGCATCATCGGTGGTACCGTCACACTCCTCGCCCTCTTCTACGTTGCCGTTGCCGCAGTAGGGGGTGCATGTGCACTGCTTCGGGTCGCCCGCCTGGCGACACGTTGAGGGGACTGCGCACATGACACCAGGGCTACCCGGGTCGCACTCCTCGAGGGGCAGGTCTAGGTCGCCGTCCCCGCACGGATTCGGCGCCCCGCACGTGCAATTCGTATTGCACAACGTGCTGGGGGTCGCGGTGCGGCAGTTGGCGTTGTCCTGAGGAATCGGAGGATTGGCAAGCGGGTTGCCTGGATCGCACAGCTCAGAGCCGTTCCTTCTGCCGTCGCCGCAGAGGGGGGGACCGCAGCTAATATCGACGCCGGCGCGGCCGCCTTGATCGGTGCCCGGGAACCCGCCCGCGCGGATCATATAGCACTGCCCAGGATGAGCGGTCACCTGGGCCACGCCGCCCGTTGCGGCCCCCAGAATTACGCAGTCGTCATCCGATGCGTCCGCCTCCTGGGCGAGAGCGGTCGCCGCATCCGCCGGGCACGGACACTGGTTCGACCCGGGGATGGTATAGATCGCGATCGCCGAGTCAAAGAAGGCGATGGTCCCGGAGGAACACATGTCCGCCCTCAAAGGGCAGTCGGCGTTACCGGGCGGAATGAACCTGTACCAAACATCATTGTATATTTGAGTGTCCGCTCTGCCTGCCGCGGGGTACCCGTCCGTACCGGCGCACTGAGTGCTCACCGAATACAACCCCACGGTCACTAGAGGAGCATTCTGGCACAGGTCATTTGCCGGAGGGGCACAGGTGACATCGACACAGTCGTCTGCATGCCAAGTGCCGGCTGCGTCGTCGCAAGCATCCAGCAGTTTCGCTGAACAACTGCCCAGGCAAGTGCAACAGCCGCCCGCCAGAGAAGCGCCCCCGCCCGGTGCAACGTTCAGGTTGGTACACCAGGCCATGTCCCAGTTCCTTAGCGAATCTTCGCTATAACCGTTCGTCTCACTCCCCGCCGCCGAGTAGAAGTTACCCTGGGTCGAGGTTTTGGTGAGGTTCGACCAGTGCCAAGTGCAACTGGCGCCATACGTAGCCACTGATGTGTTGTTGGTTATCTCTAACCAGTAGGTCATCCCCGCCTGCAGGGGGATGGGGGTATCGAGCGTCAAGGAGTATGCCCACATCCTATAATTGCCACCAGTTCCCGTGGTCTGCGTGTTCGCCCCAGGAATGACGGCCTTCGTGCGGTTTGTGACAGCCGACTCACCGAGCGGCTTCGGCACGCATGTCTCGCCGATGGGACACGTGGCGTTGACGAAGCACCTTGTGGCGGTGTGGACGTTGCAATTGCCTCCCCCGGGCTTGCCGCCGTCATCCTCATACACCCGAACGCGGAAATTATCGGCGCGTTGACTGCCTGGAGCACCCGGACCTCCACAATCGTTCGGAAGGACCGGAGGTATGAGAGCCTGGACGTATACACCCCAGGTACACACGGTCTCTAAGTTGCCGTTCGACGTGGGAGTGAAGTCGTCCGCCATCTTCAGACCCGACCCAGTCCCGAGGTCGCTCGGGGAGATGTCGGCGGAGTCTTCAAAACGCTGGCAGGTGGCTTCTGATTCAATCAAGCACACCGGGCAGGGGTTCTCTTGAGCCAACTCCAGTGGAGTACCCTCGCAAGTACCGGGGGCGGCACACTGACCTTCAGTAGCGTCGTTGCAGGATAACCCGTCGTCAGGCCCGTTTACGCAATGTCCGCCCTTGCAATTGACGCCGCCGACAAAGATCCCGGGCGGGTTCAGTGCCTCGCAGACGGCCTTGGTCATGGGGTTGCCGAAGTTGTCGCGCGCGTCTTTACAGGTACCCGGCCCGGTGCAGCAAGAACCCTCGGCACACGGCGATCCGATGCACACCGGGTTGGCCGTGGTGTTCGGAGGACCTATGTAGTAGCCGAGTTTCTCGTCGCACACCGGCTTCTCTAACTCCACGCAGTAGGAATCGCAATTGCCAGCGCCGCCGGGACAGGGGTTGTGAATGTCGCAATGCTGCCCGCCGATGCTGCACGCCAGGTAACAGCACGCCGATGGTACACAGGCCTGGACCGTGATGTGAACCTGGTAATTCCCGTGTGCACCTTGCAACTCTGAATAGATGGGAAGGTAGTACGTCCCCGCATCCAGGGGTCCGAAGGTCATCCACAGATTGTCCTCCTCGCAGTACGGCTTGCCGCGGTCAGCCTGCACCTGCCCCAAGGTGTTATCATCCGCATTGCCGCCGACGGTGGAGCAACTGCTGCAACTCGTGACCAGGCCGTTCCACTGCGGCTGATGGACCGGGTCGCTGCAGCATTGATCGATACGAATACGGGCGCACTTATCAACCGAGAACGCCTCCCACCATCCCGGATCTGTCCCGAAATGGCAATCGTCCGGCTCATTCGCGGTGCCCGTCGCCAGTTCATTGTTGCCGCTGATGGTGACCGTCTTAGGCCCCTCGGTTAGAGTTGGCACGGTGATCACGTGGACGACGGCGTCCTCGCAGTTGTCACCGCCGGTCTCGCGGATCCTGCAACGGCCACGGCAGACGCCCGAGTCGTCCGGGCAGTCCGTATTCAGCGTGCAAGTGTTGCAGGTGTTAAGCGGGCAAGCCTTCCCGTCGTTGACGCCGCCCACACAGAAGCCCGCTGTGCAGACGGGAACCAGGCCGCCCACGCATGCGTTCGCTGTGCATACGGCTTTATTGAGACAGCCGTCGGGTTCGGCGTCGTTGGTAACGGTGCACGCCTCCCCGTTGTGGCTGCCGCCCACACAGAAGCGACATTCGGCATCCGTCGAGCACGACTGCAAGTTGTTCGGTCCGCTCATGCAGAGCATATTCGCGGATGGTGGTATACGACAGCAATGCTGCTGAGCCTCGTCATATCCGCTGTCGGCGTCGCACTCCGTGCCGTATCCCTGCCAAACACCCCCGGCCAAAATGCACGCCGCTTCATCCACTTTTAGAGTGCAGCACGCCTGCGAGTTCTCCGCGTTGCAGACCGCCGGATTGGATATACAGCACGCGCCCTCGCCGCACACCGCGTCCACTTGGCAAGCCGTGGGCACACAGGTTCCCGCCACAGTGCATTGGGCATCCGCATTACAGGCAACGCCAATGTTGCCGGCGCTGCAGGTTAGTGTCGCCAAGTTGCACGTGCCGGCCAGATCGCAATAGGCGCTGCTCGGACCGCAAGCGGGGCTGGGCGCCAGACAATCCCCGGGGACACTACATTCCTTGAAGTTACAGATTTTGCCGCTTGTACACGTACCTTGACCAGTCCCAGTACACACATCCGGCGCCGAGCAAGTGCCGCCGGTCGCGACGCACTGTGAGCCGAGAGTAGTGCAGTTGATAAAGCTACAGGTTTGATTGGCTGTGGCACAATTACCCTGACCAGTCCCGGTGCACGGCGAAACCACCGGCGGGCAAGTGCCGGTGCTCGGGGTGCATTGCGCGTCGCCAGTGCAGTTGATGAAGCTACAGGTTTGATTGTCTGTGGCACAATTACCCTGACCAGTTCCGGTGCACGGCGAAACCACCGCCGGGCAAGTGTTGGCCGCACACGTGCCGTTCTCACACGTGCCCGTGCCGAGGCCTGTGCAGCAGACAAATGGCACACCCACATCGGCGCAGGCCGCATTGCCAATACAGTTCGCGCTGGTGCTGCACGGTTTGCCGACGAGTGGTCCCGGCCCGGTACACGTCAGCAAGGTTGAGCAATCTGGGTTTGAAGTGCAGGGGCGGTAAATACAGGTTTGACCGGCTGGACACTGGCCCGCACCATCCCCGGTACACGCTTTATTGGCCGGGAGACCGCTGCACACCTTGGCCGAGCATACCTGGGCGCCGATGCACGTCTTGGTCGTGCATACCCGGTTGCCGGTGCACGTCTTAGTCGTGCATATCTGGGAGCACTGCTTGTTATTGCAAATGTTGCACGTATTATCGATGTTACCTGTCGAACAGGAGCTCCCCAAAGGTGGGCAGGTGCCACCACCGGTGCATTCTGGAGCGCCATCCGTGCAGGGAGTGCCCGGATTAGTCCCGTTCTCGCACACACGGCACATGTCGGTGTCTGGAGAACAGGTGCTTAAGGGGCAGCCTGCGTTGCTCGTACAAGCAAGGCCCCCATTAGCCCCGCCTAGGCACGTACGGCAGGTGCCTCCCGTATTCGGACCGCCATTGCACCTTGCGCAAAGCGAGTTGTCGCCGAGATAGGTATTGCCCTGGGCGAAGCAGATCCAGGAGACCACTCCGTCGATGCACTCACCGCCCGCATTGCAGCAGCCGCCGACGGGATCGGGGACTTTGTCGCCGATCAATTCGAAGGACAGGATGCCGGGTGCGACCCCGCAGGTGCTGCTCGGACAATCAGCGTCGATCGCGCAGGCTTGGTTCGCACGCGCGCCGGCGACACACATTTTGAGGAAATTGTTAGTGACGCTTGCTGCCGGCAAACAGGTGGGAAAGCCGGGACACTGATTGATCCACAAGGCGTCGGGATCGTTCGTGCCGGCCCCTCCCGCAGCGGTCGTGGAAGCCATCGCAAACCGCATATTCGGCGCAAAGTCCTCGGCGCCCCGCATGACTACCCACCCCGATGCTGGAATGGTCATCGGCGGGGTGAAGGTCACCACGTTGATTCCCAATTCCTGAGACATCGTATCCGTCACCACGTCCTCGACGAAATTCCCGGCGGCGTCGTAGAAGTCGATGGATAGGCGGACCCCGCCGCTAACCGAATAACCGATATAGCGCATGGCGTCCATCGCCAGGAACGAGCCGCAGTGCCCGCCTGGGCATGTGGCGGGGGGACATGCTTGCCCGTTTTGAGTACCGCCGACGCACACGGCCGCGTTAAAGAACGCGTAGTCGTCGCCGATAGCGTGCAACGGTCCGCCCGGTCCGTTGGGTACGGGAATGTCGGCCGAAGAATAGGAAACGGGGCCGACGATGACCGGGTAAATCGGAGGGGTAAGCGCGTTAAGCTGGGTGATGCCCGAAGTGTACTTGGGGCAGTTCCAGGCCTCCTCTATTTGGGCAGCCGGATCATTGCCGCCGCACAGTTCATCCTGCCCTTGTTCACCGTCGTCCGTCGCGTAGAATGTGGCTTCCTGCCCACCCACTGCGGGTACGGCGTCGCAATCTACGAGTTTCTTCTTGGTGCAGGTCGACGACACAGCCTGGTTAGCGCCCGGCTCGCAGCACCGTCCCATGTAGCATATGACTGCGGGCAAGTCACGGCAGGTCTGCCCCTCAGCACAATCACTATTGACCAAGCACTCAACAATCGGTATTACAGGATTCTCTCCTATATAACACTTTTTTTCCGTACAACGAGCACCGGCGCCGCAGGGGTTCTTACCCGGCTTGCACTGGCCGGTGACTGTGTTGCAAGTCTCGGTGCCGTTGCATCGCAGTCCGTCGGCGCAGTCGTTATCGGTCGTGCACGACGGCTGGCAGCGTTCGCAAAGGCCGTTCTTGCAATCGTCACTCGTCTGACAAGCGACCCCCGCGTTATCCGAAGCCGCGTCACATTTCGGAAGGGCCTCGGCACAAACCGTGGGGTTGGCGGGATCGCTGCAGCAAATCGCGGGAGTGCCGCCAGTGCATGTCCCGGGAGCGCACGTACCTAAGATGTTGCAAGCCCCTACGCCGCAGGTCGCGCTGCTTACACAGGGTTCATTGGGAGTCGGCCCGCCTACACACCTTCCGACGACGGCGCAATCATCATGCGTCAGACAGCCTTCACCAATTCTTCCTGTCTGGCATAGATGGTCACCTGCGCAGATGCCGGCCTCGCCGCAATAAGCGTTGTTGTCGCACGGCAGCCCCATGTGGCGCATGCTGGGGGTTATACATACGGCGCCCTGACACATCTCCTGCCCGTCGCAAAAGGCGCCGTTGTCGCATCCGCCCGCGGAATTGTTGCCCACCGGATCGTGTACGCACGTTCCGGTGCATATTGCCGAGCCGGAGACAAAATCGCAGCTGTCAGTGGTACACGGATCGTTGTCGTCGCAATGGATGGCGAAGGAACATTCGCCGGTGCAAGTGCCGGTGCAATCGACTGGGTTGCAACCAGCGGCCACCACGCCCTCCTGGCCGGGGAGCGGCATGGGTCCGATGAGCGTGCCGGCCTGCCGACGTCGCGTGCCTTCGTCATTGCGATAGTCTACGGTGGTCGTACTGAGTACGCGCAGACCTGTAGAGGGGATCTTCCCTGCTGTAACCCGGTTAGGGTTCTGGGTCGTGACGGCCGCAGGCGCTCGGCCTGCAGATGCCGCTTCCACTACCGTAGGCGCCGATTCACGAGCGACTATCGGAGCCACTCTGTCCCCCGATTGCCCCGCGTTCGGCGCCGGAGGCGCGCCTTCCAGTTTCAGACTGATTCCAAGGGCCAATACACCGACCCCCAGTATCCCCGCCAAAGATCGCCATCCACTACCTTTACTTGCGACGTTCATAGTTCTCTACCTCCACCCTAGTGCTGGTAATTACCAGCGTTCCCAACAATCCCACCCATAGAAAAGTCCACAAAAAAACCGCCCACTTTGACGCGGCGGAATATTCCAGAGTTTGAATCCCTCTTGTTTCCGAGAGTTCGACAACTCCCGTCGTACGAGGCGACGAGCTCGGCACGCGATGTGATCGCAGACAAACGCGCTTGCTTTCTACACGACATTGCAATTCCTCGCGGATAAGCGGGCACCAAACAGCCCACAGCCGGCGTTAGCAACTCGTAGCCCTTTACACAATCATGACGCGATACGCGTCCTTCCCCCGACCCGAATCACTTCCTCTACCTCTAACGGGGCCGATATTACCATTTTCCCCATCCCCACGTCAACAGAATTTTCTACATTATTGCAGCGGATTTCTGAAGCGTCGTAAAACTTGTCCATTATCGACAAGATATTCGTGTAACAGTTAAGCAACATGCCAAGAAACAGCATATAGCGATGTATTATCGGACTGCTAAATTAGCAATTTACAGAAAATTATTCTACACGGAGGTCTCGATGTGGTATTTTAGAGGTGCCTCCCAAGAGACATTGGAGCAGTTTTCGCCGCTATCCCGCATGTCGATCCGGCGACAATTTTATGCGCAACGAAAGGTGACACGTACGTGACATTCTAGCGGCGGGTGGCATCGCACGTCGCACTCACAAAGTGATGGATGGTTCCCAAGACGCGCAATTTTTGCTATTCACTCTTTTGTCGCCGATGAAACCCGAAAACGTTAACGTTGTTTTATCCAACTCGTCCAAACTCGGAGCCGCGCCGGCGCCGAGCGGCGTCCTCACGGTTTCGCAACTGACGGCGCGGATCAAACACTCGATTCAGTCGGCATTCCCCGCGACGGTGCATGTCGTCGGCGAGATCAGCAACTTCAAACGACACACCAGCGGGCACATCTATCTGACGCTCAAGGACCAAACCAGCGAGCTTGCGGGTGTGATGTGGCGCAGCGAAGCGGCGAAGCTCAAGTTCGCACCGAAGGACGGACTCGAAGTGGTCGCATCGGGTACGGTGGAAGTGTTCGAGCGGGCCGGGCGCTATCAGTTGTACATTCGCAAGTTGGAGCCTCGCGGAGTCGGAGCGCTCGATTTGGCGTTTCGTCAACTCCGCGAAAAGCTGCAAATAGAAGGGCTTTTCGATTCACGACACAAAAAAACGCTGCCGATGTTTCCGCAACGAATCGTGCTCGTAACCAGTCCAACGGGTGCGGCCATCGCTGACATTTTGCGGACCATCGAGCGACGATATCCTTGCGTTGATGTGTTCGTGTATCCCGTCCGCGTGCAAGGCGACGGCGCAGCGGCGGAGATTGCGGCCGCAATTCGGACCGTCAACGCAAACCCCTCGCAACTCGGCGAGATTGACGTGATGATCGTCGGTCGCGGCGGCGGTTCACTCGAAGACTTGTGGGCCTTCAATGAAGAAACCGTCGCCCGTGCGATCTTCGCCAGCCGCATTCCCATCATCAGCGCGGTCGGGCACGAAGTGGATGTCACCATCGCGGACCTGGTTGCCGATGTTCGAGCGGCCACCCCGACGGCGGCGGCGGAACTGGCCGTGCCCGTCATGGATGAGGTCCTCGATCGGCTGCGTTCCCAGGAGCTTCGCGTTTGGCGGGCGGTCCGCGCGAAAGTCGAGCTTGGCGGCACGCGAATCAATGGTGTCCTGAAGCGCGAACCGCTGCGCGATGCACTGGCCGTCGTGCGGAGGCGGGAGCAGATCGTCGACGAACTGACGAACCGGGCACAACGCTCGCTCGCGACCCGCGTCCATCGTGCCCGCCGGACCCTCGACGCCGTCGAACCGGTCGTCCAGCGGATAGCGCCCCATACCTACCTCCTACGTACCGGCGTCCTTCTTCGCGATGCCGAGCACGCCCTCCGTTGGGTGATCTCACGGCGTCTAACCGGATATACGACGTTGGTAACGGATCATAATGGCCGGCTCAATCGAATATCCCCGGCCAATCGAGTACAACGCCTTGCGGAGCAGGTCGCGAGGCTGGGCACGTCGCTCCCCGTGGCGCTAGCCCAGCGCTTGACGTTGTTGAACCAACGCCTCGCCTCACAGGAAGCCCTGCTGGCGGCCGTGAGCCATCAAAACGTCCTGGCGCGAGGGTTCTCCATTACACGGCTCAAGAAAGGGCGTAAGATTGTGCGTTCTGTGGCAGAGTTAACGGACCGTCAGCGACTGGTGACACAGGTCGCGGATGGCGAGTTTGAATCGGAAACCGTCAACGTCACCCAGAGGGAGTTGTTTGAGTAAGATTTTTTGAGAAAAGCCGGGTCTCCCGGTCAACGGAATCATGGCCAAAAAGAAACTGACTTTCGAAGAAGCGCTCAAACAACTCGAGACGATCGCCGAGCAGATCGAGCGGGGTACGATCGGGTTGGAGGAGTCCATCGACAAATACGAAGAAGGCATGGCCCTGGTCAAACAGTGCCGCGACATCCTCTCCAAGGCCGAACTCAAGATTCAGCAACTCCAGCAACGAGGCGATGGGACCGTGGTAGCGACCAGTTTCAAGCGCCCGAAGGATGCAGGACTGGAACACGAGGGCTGAACCATGGATTACACGGTGACGATCGAACCAGCGGACGACACGGTAGAATGCGTTACGCTGAACCCGTAGTACACCGCAATGAAACTCGCGAGCTTTGTCGAGATTCTCCGCGGATAGCCGGGCGAGACGTTGCGGATCAGTCAAAACGTCGCGCAGCTTGCAAGTCGGCGCGGACTTGCCGCCGGGCGTCACGAGTTCGGAAGGCGCTAAGAAACGGTCAGCGGGTGACCGACTGCCCATCTGTCAATCTGTCCAACCCATCGACGACAATGGACTGTCCGGCAGTTAGACCACCGGTCACTTCAAGTTGTTCGGCGTGACGCCGGCCTAGTTGGATGGTGATTCGCCGCAGTCGTTCCTTCTCGGCCAGGAAGACGACTCCGGTTTTGCCGGAGGCGTCAACGAGGCACGCCGAAGCAGGAATCCAAATGGCCGTCACCACGTGTGATGCCTCCTCCCGCGGCGGCTCGGACAGGAATGCAACTTGGGCCGATCCCTCGACGCGGAGGTAGTCATCCGGGTTATCAATACGGACCTTTGCCTGCACGGTCGCCTTGGAGTAGTTCGCCCCAGGGTCGAGCCACATCACGTATCCGCGATATTGACGATCTTTGTAGGCATCGGGAATGATCGTACAGGGCATGTCCTTGCGGATGCGGATGATGTCCATTTCACTGATGTCCACCTCGACGCGGAGCTTGGACATATCGGCTATGATGGCGAACTGTGCATTGGCGTTGGCCCCCCGACCTCCTTCTGCCGCTACAAAGTCACCCACCTCGACATTCCGCGTCAGCACAACGCCCGCGATCGGCGCCGTCACCTCGCAATCGCTCAGCGTCTTTTGAGTGAAATCGAGCGTGGCGCGGTCCGCAGCCACCGCAGCTTGGGCCTCGTGGAGAGTCCGCTTGGCGTCGGCATACTCGATGTCCGGCGCGCTTTCGCTCTTCACCAGACCGACCACACGCTCAAAATTTATCTTTTGGAACGCCAGGGTAGCGGTTGACCGTTCCAGTCGCGCAGCGGCCTCATCCTGACGGGCGCGGTACAGCACATCCTCGACTTGCGCCAAGAGCTGCCCCTTTTCCACGCGGTCACCCTGCTCGAAGTACAAAGCGATGATTTGCCCGGACACCTTCGTCGCCACCGCGACCCGATGGTCCGAGACGATCTTCCCGGTCGCGGTCAGTACCGGCTGAGCCTGGGGCTCGCTTCCGACCGACACCTGCATGAGGCGCACCGGCGGCGCCTCGGACGATCCGCTAACCGCGGCGCCGAGTTTCGCGCCCAAGTCCGGACGCAGGAAGTAGGCCGTGCCAACTGCAACTCCTAGCACCACAACGACAGCCATCAGTCCCTTGAAGCCTCGCGCGGGCGATCCCGCGCGGGGTCGTTGGTCCTTCGGAATCGACAAAGACCGCAACTGGGCTTGTACGTCGTGAGGAGCGTTCATCGGTTTCTGATTATAGCCTTTTGCTATGCCTTCCGCAGGGCCTCGATGACCCGCATACGCGACGCCTTCAACGCCGGGGCGAGCGCCCCACCGACTCCGACCAGCGTCGCCAGACCGAACGCCGACAAAAGAATTCCGGGCGTAATCCGCAGTTCATAGGCCAAAACTGTCCAGGTGGTGTCCGATAAGAAGTCCTGCCGCGAACCGTTAATAAACAAACTCGCTCCGAGACCAGCAGCGCATGCGGTAGTGGAAATCAGCAGTGACTCGATCACAAACGAGAGCATGATCGAGCTCCGAGCGAAGCCGATCGTCCGCAGCATGGCGATTTCGCGCTTTCGTCCGTCAACCGCGGCGTACATGGTATTGGCCACGGCAAAGATCGCGCCGATGGCCATGATGCCGATCAGGACCGTGGTGAGAAAGACGATCTCCCTCGTCTTGGTGGAAAGCTCGTCGTAGTATTTTGTCTCCAACTGGGCGTCCAACTCGACCGCGGGACCGTTCAAATAGTCGATCGTCGCCCGCGCCGCAGCCGGATCTTCAAGCCGTACCACCACGCTGGAGAGAAATCTGCGATTGAAAGCGTCTTCAAGCATCGTTCGCGGAGCCCAGACCTCACTTTCAATCGCCCCACCGCCCGCTTCGAACACGCCGACAACGGTGAAAACACGGTTGGCGAGCCGGCCCATTTCGAGCCGCCCGCTGGGTTCGAGGTTTGCGTAGCGCTCCCGCGCGGCCTTGCCGACGATGATTTCCATCATCCCTTGCCGCGGACGGCGACCATCGATGATCTTCAACTCGGCGTGTATTTCATAGGCGATGTCGTCCACGCCGCGGATGGCGACGCTCGCCGGAGTGCCCACGGGACCGCGTCGCGGAATGTTGGTCTGCACGCACAGTTCAGGACTGATGAGCAGTTGCCCCGTCGAACCGTGTGCGATGTTCGGCGCTTGGACGATGCGGGCAGCCTCGCTGGGCAGCATAATGCTTGTGCTTTCCGCGGTCGAACCGGGTTTGAGGATGATTACGTTGCGCGAAGATCCAGTGGCCGCCAGCGACGCCCGTATTCCCGCAGCGAAGGAAAGCAGAGCCGCCAGTACAAAGACCACCACGCTCACCAGGAAAAAGGTCAGCGTAACGCTCAGACGACGCCGGCGCAGGTTGCGCCAGTTGTAGTAGAAGGGGAGGACCATATCATCGAAATCCTAAGCAAAGCGGCTACTCCAAATTACGCAGCGCCGTGACAACTTTCAATCTGATCCCCGTCCACGCCGGCCATGCGGCCGCCAGCACGCCGATCGCAAAGGCGATTACCAAAGACTCCAGGCATACGATCATTCGCACATCAAGCGCTTGGATCAATGGAACCGTGAAGTTTCGTAACGGTGTGTGGTTGAACGCGATGTACGGCAAGGCGGCGCCGATGAATCCGCCGATCGAACACAGCGCCAAGCTCTCAAACTGGATAAGCCCGAAGATGGTCGTAGGACCGAACCCGAGCGACTTCAGTGTGGCGATTTCATTGAGCCGGTCGCGGATGTTCATGCTCATGGTGTTTGCCGCGGCCATTAGCGCCACGAAGATCGTCACCCCCGCCAGAATGGTCAGGTTGGTTGGAAGGTCGAAGAACTGGGTAATGAACTCGGTCATGAACGACTTCTCGTCCTGGGTCTTGGTTTCGTCCGGCGACCGAGCGAACAGTTCGTCGATCGCCATGCGGAAGTAGTCCATATCCGCGTGTGTTCCACACTTCACGAAAAAAAAGCTAACCCATCCGTCCGGCGTCCACCCTTCCGGCGCGGAGACTTTTTTCAGCTCCTCCTCCAGATAGTCCATCCGAAAAAAATTGGTTACAAAATCCTTCGCTAAGGGCGCCGTCGAGACAACGTTGAACTCGAGGGGGCTGTAAGGTGGAATCGAGGGGTTGATCGTCACGCGATCGCCGACTTTCCAACCGAGTTGCCGCGCCGTCGCCGCTCCGACTACGAGGGCTCGCCGATCACGATTCCACGCCGCGATCTCCTCTGCGGAAAGGTTTTCGTCGGGGAAAGTCGCTGGATACGTGTCCACGTCCACCGCGAGTGTCGAAAGCGGCATGGGAAAATCTTGGATCTTCCCCCCGATCCAGCGCATTCCGCACACCGAGGTGATCCGCTTCTTGGTGGGGTCCAGCGATTCGATCTTCGCCCGATACCCAGCCGGCAGGGGATTGATGAACGACGTCTTGTGCATGGTGACGAGGCGTAACTGCTTTGCGGAGTTGTCCAGGAACTGGTTTAACCCGTCGATGACCGCCGTGGAAAGGACGTAGATAATAATTGGCAGGGCGACGGCTGCGCAGGTCATGAACGTTCGCGGGATGTTGCGAGTGAGGTTCCGATAGAGATAGATGAATCGCAACATGGAAGCGTGTCATTCTGAGCGCAGCGTCTTGTCATTCCGAGCGTAGCGATGTCATTCTGAGAGCTTGTGAAAAAATATCCTTGACAGCCGGGGTACACTGGGAGCCATGGACATACAACTTCTTACCGGCATGGATGTCGAAACGTTTTCCATTCCAACGGGCGAGGCGTAGCGTGGTAGCGATGGTCCGGTGCGTCTGCGGCGTCCGGATAGCGGTCAATGTC
>JAGVHG010000098.1 GCA_020056715.1 Phycisphaerae bacterium
AGGACGCTTGCATCGCTGAAGGCCCGAGGCGTCAACATCGAACTCTTGCCCTCGTGCGTACGGGATAATCAATGACCAAACGGCGCTGTAGTACTAGTCGAATGGCGTGCCGGCACGAGTGTTACGCTCATCGTGCAGACGAAAGGCGCTGTCGCGGTGCACAGAATCGTGAACGCCAAAATGCATGACATGCTTCTCGAACATGCGAAGTCGCCTTCATGGAACCCGGTGCGGATCGGCCTGGGACCAAGCGGAGCCGTTATGCTGACAGGGTATAACGCCGACCATGAACGCTGGCTTGACCCCGTGAAACTCGCCTACCAAGTCGAATCGACGCTTCAATAACGAGGCAGCAGGTGTATAAACCAGGATCTACACACGCTGCCAAAGTAGACGTTGGGGCGACCGGGCCAATTCGTCCACCGGCCCTGATGAACCCGGCTGGCCCGGCTCCTCAGTCAGTGGCTTTCACTGCCCAGCGGAAAATAGCCGATCGGCTTCGGGGATTGGCCGCAACTTCGTTTGGGGTGGGCCGGATCGGTGTTTCGACCATTGCTGCGCAGACGCCGGCCTGCATGCCGTCGCGAAACGCGTTGACTCATGCAGACCCAAGGTTTGGCGGCCTTCCGGCAAGCGGGCATCGCCGATCTGCGCCAGGAGGCCATGAGTCAGGGCGGGTTGCTCACCCGAAATGATCTCGCCTGGTCTCCGCGCCCGAGTCGTGATCGAGGCTGATTTCCTCAGGCCGAACGGTTTTGAGCAACGCAATCGCCTTTAGCGGGCGGTTGAAACGCAGATCCGCCGCTCGGGTGTGACGTCGTTGGGAGATTCGGTCGACAAACAGGCTTCCCAATATGAACACCGGCTGGTTGTCCAGCCAAGTTGCCGGGGCCGATCCGATGAACCCTCACCGTCATGCAAGACCCAGCAGGACGAATTGTAACAGGTCGCGACTTGATCTCGAAACGAGCGAACCGCTTCCGCTTGTTGGCACGGCCTCTTCAGCTTCGGTCAGGAGGAAACCGAGCTACGTGTCGGGCCGGATAACCGAGTGACTCGAGGAGTCCGCGGATCACGGCTTCAGAACGTGCTTTCTTCTCTGTTCAGACGTTCTTGATCCATTTCTTTTCGTTCGAACGTCCGCGTCGCCCCTGCTGCATCTCCGCCAGCCAATCCAACGCACCAGGCGTGGCCTTCCAGCCGGAGCGCATTTCGGACGCACAGCAGATAGCCTCGTCCTCGTGACCCAAGTGAAACGACTGGGGAATCCGCTCAGGCAGGCGCCGTTTCCCGAACAGAAGGTCGGGTAAGTGGCGATTGCTTTTGAGCGCCTCCTTCGCGAGTTTCCGCGCCTTGGCCGTGTCTCCCTCTCGCCGATAGCACCAAAGAGCCCGCAAGTATGTCCACTGGGCAGTTCCATCGTCGGCGTTTGCATCAAGGAGCTTGCCGAGCTTCTCGTTGTCTCCAAGTTCAAGCAGGCAGGCGGCGAGGAGGTATCGAATGCCCTGGTTGTCAACCGAGTTCAAACGAAGCAGCTCTTCGTAGTGACCCACTGCCTCGGCTTGCCGGCCAAGCTGCCAAAGCACCTGGGCGAATCCGGCGCGGGCGCGCATGTAGGGTCGCGTTTCCAGGATTCCCCAGAACCGACCCATTCCCTCCTTGAAGATGTCGGTTCCAAGCGCCCGTTCACCGGCTTCAACGCCTTTACGGTAGAGTTCACACGCTTTCGCGGGGTCGCTGGTATCCTCAGCCAACAGCACATAAGCGTCCGCACAATCTCCGCAGATCTCAAGAGCCTTTCGAGCGAAAATTCTGGAACGGCGGCCGCTGGCCTCCCAAGCGTCGTACATCAGTTCCTGGGCTTGCTCCAACGGAGTCCGAGGCGCAGCCTTGAGGGACTGTTCCTTGTTGAGGTTTTCTTGAATGAAGGCATTTGCATCCTCGATGGACTCGAAATCGTGCTCGTCCATGACCCGCTGAAGGTTGGCCATGTCTTGTTCCATGGCTCGGCGGAAGCGATGCGGGTTGCCAGGAAAGCCCAAGGCGTTCGCGGGTTCGGCAACTTCGTTGACCAGTGCCAGGCGATATTCAGTTTCCTTTGCTCCGGCAGACACCGAACGCGACCATCGGCCGGCATCCATGTCTTCGCTGGTTGACTCCGCCAGGGCGCGGAGCAGGCCTTCGAGGAAAGTTAGTTCGTGGGCATGGGGCCGGCGCGTCTGTTTCTTTGGTCCAAACCAGAACGGGCAGGGATACGCCTGAGTGCCGGCCAAGGGTAGCCCGTGATCTTCCCAGAGATCGGCATCGGCGAAGGGCAGATCAGTGATGTCGCCGAAGGTCAGCGACCACGTGCCGTTCTTGGCGGAGAAACGCCCGGGCGCGGCGGCCCGGCACATCTTCTCGTACTCCTTAAGGCTGTCGAAGAAGCCGAGTCCGAACGTCTGGCCGCCGTGGCCCAGCACGCTGGCATAGCGCATGCCCGGTGGCGGGAGAGGTTCGAGGATCTCAACCAAATCGACATCCGACAGCTCCTCCCACAGCCGCGCTTGATAGAAACTCGACGCGGACTCGGTAAAACGCTTGATCTGCCCGATTTCTACGTTGTCGCCGGTGAGCATTCCGGGGGGTTCTTTTCCTTTTGCCATGCTTTCGGCTAGTTCGTCGAGCATCCGCTGCATGAGCGGCAGGTCCGGAACACAGTCAACCCGCGTGCCCGCACCCTGCAAACGCTGTTCAAGGAATGCCGCCAACTTTGGGTCCTTGACCTCCACGGCGAAGGGGCGATGGGCCTTGCGTCCGAGCTCGAGTGCGAAGTCGATCAGGTTATCGAGCGCAACCTGATGCGGATCTTCGTTTTCAACGGTGCTCGGTTGCGAGACGCGAGGATCGCCTGGGTTCACCCACATCGCGATCAAGGGACGAAATGGCTTTTCAGCTTCGCCCGTAACCCAGGCCGGCATGCGAAAGATGCCGCCCTGCCAAATGCCCGGCTGAACAGGCAGCCGTTTGAAACGTTCGATGTTGAATTCGAGCATTGTTCACATCCTTGGAAAAGGCGCCTCAAAAACCATCGGTTCGGAATCCTTCGAGGACGAATTCTGCCTACTATGATCGGATTCATTCGATCAACGAGCAAGACGCCCATTCGCCGATCGTTCTTCTCAATCAGCGAGTTGTGAATTGTCGGGCTCAAGTGAGTTTGGGTTCCGCCGGGCACCGTGATGGTGGCCAAACGTGAACGCCGATTCGTTCCAATTGTGGTCCACATGATTGACGCGTGAACACTTCACCCGTCGTTTGGTGCAGGCTCATCCGCCGCACTGTAACCCTAACCCAGCGTAGCCGGAACCAAAGAGGGTCGGGCAAATTCGAGAAGTTGGAGCTCTTCCAAACATGCCTCAAATGCCTATAAATCCAGTCTCAAACCGCCCTCGCCGAAAATATCCTGCGCGCTTTGCGCATGATTTCGCTCATAAGAGACTAATGGCATTAGGTTGGCTACCCGGAGGTCGGCGACCCCTCGCCACCCCAGATCGCGGGTGCGGCTGTCATCATGGGTGCGAGCGCGATCACGAGAAGAAATCAAAGCAGATTAGGCGCAGGTCATCGCGCGTCATTGAACATCTGCGTTCATCCATTCCACCGCTCGGTTGTGACCGGTCCCGGCTGTACTTGGCGGCGATCACATCGCAGCCAGTAACGAAGGTGTCCGTTCCGCGGTCCTGTTGAAAGCGTACAAGCGCCTTCTTCAGCTCCTTCACAGGGGCGGTCATCAATGGCTGCGCGAGCATTCCAAGAAGACGCAGGATGCGGTTGCGGTCGACACCAGGTGCGCCCATGATCTGCTGAAGAACCACAAGCACCGCGTTTTGATCGGCGCTCACAGCCTTGGGCGCCGACTCGATCGTCGCCTGATGCTCGGACGATTTCACGATGCTCTGCTCGACCTCGGCCATGATCGAGTGGACAGTCTCCTTTAACTCGGGATCAACCATGCGAGGTTCGTCGGGTCGGCACCGGATCATTTCGGCGAGGGCAAGACGATTGTCGTCGATCTCGCCCGTCTCACAGTTGTAGAATCGCCAGAAGTGCTCGGTTTCGACCGGATCGTCGTGCCGCCGCTGGTAGTAGAGAAAAACGCCCTTGTAGTCCGATTTCTGCAGTCCGCTATGAATGCCATCGGGCAGCTGCGTGAGAATTTCGGCACCGTTGACCTTCAGATACTCGGTCAGATGCCGTCCGAGTCCCTCATCGGTTGCAAGCTCGGCTTCGGCCTCCTCCTCGTCGATCACCGTCTCGTCCTCGCCCTCTATTCGCTTGAGCGTATTGAACACCTTGGGGTTGATCGCTTCACCGAGAATGCTGGCGTCCAGTCCTACGGTTGCGTCGATCGCACGAATCTTCTCCTGTAGCGACTGTACCAGCCCAAGGAGTTTCTCCAGGCCCTCGTCGGGGAAAAAATTGTGCACGAAGAGCTTCTCGAACTCCGTCCCAATCCGGTCAATGCGCCCGGCACGCTGAATCATGCGCGTTGGATTCCAATGGAGGTCGTAATTGACTAGATACGCACAATCCTGGAGGTTTTGGCCCTCACTCAGAACGTCCGTGCTCAAAAGGATATCGATCTCCTTGTCCGTCCCCGCCCATTCAGGACGATCGTTGCTGCGCGGGGCGAACGCCTGAACGAGCCGCAGGCGGGTGTCGCCATCTGTGCTGCCGTGGATAACGCGCACGCGACGACCGCCAAGCTGCGCAACGTAGTTCGCATCCTCTGCGATGCTTCGATAAAGATAGCGCGCTGTGTCTCGATAGCTTGTGAACAGCAGGACTTTCTTGCCCGCCAAGTCGTTGGTGAGAATCTCTCGCAGGCGAAGCAATTTCTTGTCCGCCGCAGGCTTGATTGGCCTCACCAAGTCGTAGATCGTGTCGAGCGCGGCCAAATCCGCATCCAGCGCGTCGCTCAGGCGTTGAAAGTCATAGGTTCCGGCAGGCAGGCGGGTTGTCTTCGCCAGCAAGGCCGACGCCTTCGCGCTGGCCTCGATTTGACCGTGACGCGACTGCGGCCGACGACCGACTGACTCGTCATCTTCCTCTGCCTCGGCTTCTTGAGCCCGAGCATCATCCTCCAGGTCGCGTTCGATCGTGCCCAGCAGCTTCCAAAACTCGGTTGGCTCCAGGAGCACGTTGGCCAGAATGTAATGTCGGAACGTGAGCATGTACTCCATCAGTCGGAACACGGAAATCCGGAACGCCGCCACGCTGCTTTCCAGTCGCTTGAGGTAGCGACTCTTGAAGATTCCGACCAACGCTCGACCGCGTCCGACAAGCATCTTGTCTTGCGCGGCGGGATCGGCCTTATAGGCCTCCAAGTCATAAGGCGCTAGAACGTTCGATGCCGCGGACAACCTTGTCGTAGATCCCGGCGTAGGTGCCCTCCAGGTCATATCTGATCGTCACGAGTTTCCGGTCCGGGAAATGCACCTTCTTTCCGTCGATTGTGGCCTCGGGGTAAGCCTTCTTGATGAACTGCCGCGTGCGACGGATTGCGATTTCGTCGAGCAGGTTATAGATCGCCCGCCCCGCCGCCGCCGTGCCGGCCAGCACTTGCCGGCGAGCGTTCATGAAATAGCGGTCGAGGCGGCCGATACCCGCCCCGGCGAAGAAGGCGTTGTCTCCGCGTGTGATGAACCGGACTTGGTTGTGCAGGTCGATGACGCTGTTGTTGATCGGTGTCGCCGTGAGCAGAATCAGTTTCTTGCGGTAACCCTGCTCTCCGCGCCCGCCATTCAGCGCCAGCAACCGCGACAGGTTGTCGTACCGACCCGAATCCTTGTTGCGAAAATTGTGCGACTCATCGATGACGATGACGTCGTACTTGCCGAACGGCTCCGCATCGAATTCCTCACGCCCCAAGGTCTCCTGGCCCAGAATCGTCGCCTGAATCTTGGTCTGGTGCAGGCGCGTCTGCCACATATCACGAAGCGAGGCCGGACAGATCACCAAGGCGTGCCATCGCTTGTGGTACGCATAGTCGAGCAGCAACTGCAGGCCGATCCACGTCTTGCCCAGACCGACGGAGTCGCAGATCAGGACTCCGTCGTATTTCGCAAGGATGCGGCGTGCTCGAGCTACCGCGTCCGCCTGAAACTCGGCGAGGTTGAGCGTGTACAGATCCGCCGGGACGCCGCCCGATGCCTCGAGGTCCGCGCGGAAGTATTCAAAGAGCGCCTTCAAGTAGACCTGATACGGCGTGTACTCCACCGTTCCGAACTTCGACGTGTCCAGAAGCTGAATCAGGTCCTGCCGGTAATCGCGCGCCGCGGACCATTGCCGCTCGAACCAGTCGGCCAGATCCCATATCGCCGCCGCCCCGACCTCCCCCTTGATGATCCGCCTGGAAGCAAAACTGATCTGCGTGCTGACGCGAGGTTTCTTCCCGCCGTCGTAAGCATCCTTATCCATGCCCGACGGTTCCGGCTCCTTGTCACCGTAATGACTCAGCGCCGCTTTCCGGGCACGCTCATCGTCAACCTCGCCCTCCGGGATGATTCCCTTGTGAGCGAGGTTCAGCTCCCGATTCGTCGTCAGGCCAGGGCCGGTGAAGTTCGACGATCCGACGATACCCAGCACGGGCCGAAAGCGGTCGAACAGCGGACCGCCCTTGGGGTCGCCGTAGAAGAGGTAGCACTTGGCATGCAGAAAGCCTTCTTCGTACAGTCCCACCTTGACCCGCGGATCGTTAAGAAATCGGATCAGATCCTCGACCAACGCCAGCGTTTCAGGCCGGTACGGCTCGGCGTCCAATTCACCGCGCAGGGCTGCCTTGAGTGCTTCGAGCCTCGGTTTCAAACCGAGGTCGGCCGCCGTGTGCGGCTCAGCCCCCAGCAGGAGCCGCAAACTCCCGAGCTTCTTCAGCCGATCGCGCACCAGCCCGTAGCCGCGGATGTTGAAGAACGCCGTCGCGATGTCCATCGCCAGATCGGCGTGATCATCGAGCACTTGGTTCAAAACGTCCGCGAGCTTGTGCCGATCGTTATCAATGACGTACGGGATTTGACGCACGACAGGGCCACTCGCCTCTGGTTCGCATTTGATTACGTGCCGGTTCTGGTCGCTTGAGCCGGGTCGCCGCGAAATTCGGCTACGGTGTCCGCCAGGGTGAGCGCTCCCTCGTCGATGGCCTGTAGCGTACGCAGCATCCGCAGCTCAACCATCATCTCGTCGGGACCGTACTGTGCCCGGACGCACGCCTCCAATTCGCCGAGCTCCTCGTCGGCGATTCCCAGACCGTTAGCCAACTTGCGGTACTCGAACAGTGTGCTCATTAGCGGTCTCCCATCAAACCAACTCCGGCGGGGCCACCAGCACTAACGCCCTTGAGCGTTGGTGCGACACGTTGACCTGTGATTTTCTCGTAGCCCCGCTCAGAGTTTACCAGATTCACGCGTATCCGTCGACTCTGGTGACCAGATGCCGGAAACTCGATACTGGTAAGTCTTGAAATTCACGCCGTTTGGCGTGCGCTGCTATGATCGGCGCAAGGCAAAGAAGAAAAAAGCGAAGCGACCACACAAGCCCAAGCCCGGTCCTACACAATCCGCCCTGAGCGCGATTGAACGAGTGTCGGCGGGAAGCTAGTACCGAAAAGACAAGCCGATCGCGCCTAGAGCGCACCGCAGAATTCTTCAACTGTTAGGCCTGCATCTCGAATCAGGCCTCGCAGCAGGCCCTTTTTTATTACGCGGTGTTGAGGCACCGAAAGAATAAGAGGGTAGTTCTCTTTTTTCAGAATTGCGTGGCTCGTTCCCTGCTGGCGATCGAAATAGAATCCGAA
Source organism: Phycisphaerae bacterium (assembly GCA_020056715.1). Lineage (GTDB taxonomy): Bacteria > Planctomycetota > Phycisphaerae > UBA1845 > UBA1845 > SBAX01. Next base: position 7,835 of record JAGVHG010000098.1, read on the forward strand.
TTTCCCAAACGCTTTGACGGCTTCCGCACCGGAAATGGAGGGCAACTTGAACATCAAACCGCGATCCGAAACCATTCCTCGTTTGGTTCTTTTGGTGGCGCGCTTCTCCAAGGAATGGCCATTCCTTCATCGCGGTAGGCTTGTATAACTGCACAAAATGCCTCAACGATATTACGCATCGCAGATTCGGCATTGTCGCCTTGGCTGTGGACGCCCGGCAGCTGGGCGATGGACGCGACATAGCCGCCGTCTTCATCATCCGCTACAAGCACTGCATCTACGGAATGGCCGAATCCTTTATAGTCTGGAGGATCAGCTCGTTTCCATGTGGGAGATACAGGGTACCCAGCGGCTCCGGTTTCTTGAAGTTTTTCCAATAACTCATCCATCTGCATGATCCTCCTAGTTCGTCGGAAGAGGCCCCGCTTTAAGGCGAACCGATCCAATCATTGTTCCATCTGTCCAACACTCAAAGCTGTAGATACCCTCGCGTGGAAGCGGAAGCGGCGGTATCTGAAAAACGATATCCAGCGGCGTAAGCGGGCTTTCGCTCCGGATTTTCGCCTTGCTGCTTTCCATCAGGATTTCATTGTCATCCAAACTGACCAGCCGTAGTTGCAACTCGACCTCGCCAACAACATCTACGAGCAACACAAAAGCGAAGCATGAGAAACTCGTCAGCGTTGGAAATTGGCTGCAGAATATCCGGCTAAAAGTTCCGCAGATGACGCGTTTGCCCGATTGATCGGTATAAATATGATCGGCCAAGAGCAACGCTTGTAGAACGGGATGCGAACGCTTTGGAGTTTGTAGCTCGTTACCCATGCGTATTTCACTCGGTAGTTGCATCGGGAGTGCTTCGCTGAATCGTTTTGCGAGTCCACTCCGTTACAATCGTCGGCGCTTTTCGCTTGGCGCTACGCAGCAAAATAGAACGTGCCCAAGCCGACGTGTCCATTCCGCTTAGCCCTGCTGCGTCTTCTAAGATTCTACGATCTTCTTCTGTTAAGCGAATTCTCAGCATATTGGTTTTACGCTCTGCATCGGCTTTTGTTGGTCGGGCCATTGAGTTTATTGTAGCAACAAAATCTGAGGAATCAATCTTGATAGACTTAATTCTTGTGGCTACAATAACCAGCGGGCCCCGATTAAGCATAGAAAAGCGGACGCAAGTCGTGAATTGCCTCATGGAAGGCGCTGATCACCGACGTGTCGAGGTAAAGCTCCAACTTGACGGCCACGGTTTACTCCTTCACTCAAATAAGCCGGGCGTCGCGGCGTCCGGCTGGCCCGTTCCTTTTTTGCGGCCCCGGCCGCGACGCGGGGGTAACGGTCGGCCCGGGCCGACGCGCGACAGGATCAGCTTCTGCGCATCCAAGGTCAGGTCAAACAGTCGAAAAACGATCCGGTCGATCAGAAAGTCGATCTCCGCCGCCCTGGCGCGGTTCTCGCGGATGCCCCGATGGTACTTGAGGAACGTGTCGCGGAGTTTGCGCATCGGCCCGGTGGGGTTCTCGACAGCGCCGCGGCCGGTGAGGTCGGCGCGGATGCGGGTGTTGCTGATCTTCCCCTTATTCTTGCGCAGCAGCTCGACAAACTGCTCCCACGCCGCGGCTTCCCACGTGGCCGCGTCGATGCCCGGTAGCGGGTACGACGGATACACGCGGGCGATCAGGTTCCATGGGATGTCGCCCGGGCCGTTGCCCTCCAGCGGCGGCGCGACACCGTTAGGGAACCAACGACCGTCGGCCGTTGTGCGGTCGTCAGGCTGCCAGGCAGGATAGCGACCGTCCCAACCGAGGTAGTCGAGGTCGCGGAGCTTCGTACCTCCCATCCACGAGTCGATATCGCCCCGGGCAGCAAGTTCGGACACGGACTCTTTCAGTGCGCCTTCTGACTTTCGCCCCCGGGACTCGCACTCCTGCAGTGCCAATGCGGCGGACGCAAGGAGTTTTTGCGCCTCCTCCGGCCACGTTGACTCCGACCCAGCCCCAGCCGCAGCCAAATCAGCTAATCCTTGTTCGAGTAACTGTAGCTTGGGCGCAGCAACGCGGGCATTCGAGTCGTCGGCCAGACGCGGCGTCATGCGCGGCGCGAAGCTGCCCTCGATCTCGTAGTTGTTCACATTATTGTTGGCGCTCGTCAAGCGGAAACGCCATTCCATAAGCGCACTGGACAGCAGCGCGAGCAGCGCGTTGCGATCCTGCCCCGCGTTCGGACGAAGGAAATTGACCGAGTTCGCCAAATACAAACCGCAGTCCGCGGAACATGCCTTGATCCGTCGATAGTCGTCCGTCCCGGTCACTCCCTGGAAAATGATGCGCGGCTCGGCCGGCCACTTCACTTTAGGGCTCTGCCCGTACTTAGTGATAAATGCCTGCCGAGAGACGAATTCCTGCTCACCTTGCTTTGGTTCCTCACGCAATACATAGCGCTGGATGTGGGCGCCCTTCACAAGAAGGGGCTGGCGCGCGTCAGTGACGACGCAGTCGCGGTCGAGCGTCATGTCAATTTCACCCACTGTGACTGATGCAACCTCGCGAAACGGGACCGCGAAAGGCGAAGTCATCAAGCGGGTTGCTAGCTCAGACTCCTCCGCACTCCCGGTGGGGACGGTGAGCATCTCTGGGTCGAATTCGAGCAGGCGCGCCAGGGGCAGCGTGGTGGTCGCCGTGTCGCGCTCAAGCTCGCCAGCGCGGTGCACGCAGAGCAACAGCTCTGCGGACGGTCGTGCCCGCACGGCAATCGCGATAAGCGTGGACAGTTTCGCTTCCTCAAACACCCGTTTCGAGGGAATATCTTTTTGCGGGAACGCCTGAAGTGGCATTACCCGCAATTCGCGGAACAGCACTCGCCTTAGCCCAGCGGAAGATGCATCCCCGAGCAGTGAAAGCGGAACAATTACTCCGACTGTCCCACTCATGCGAACTTGCTCTACCGAACGCAGCACGAAAAGCCGAAAAATGTTCAAGACCGTGGCAAGGGCGGGTGCGTACTCCGCATGAGTCCGTAAATAGCCAATGAACTCGTTCAGCGGCGCGTCGTCGGGGCTCCGCTTGAGCACGTCGTACGGGGGGTTGCCCACGACAGCATCGAATCCGCGAGCGCCCGGCTCGCGCCGGGTAGTGAAGAACACATCCGGGAAGTCAATGTCCCAATGGAAGAAACGCCACTCTTCACTGATACGGAGCGATTCCAGGATGATTCGCCGCATCTTGTCGTGGACCTTGGGAAGGGACCGGTCCCAATCGTCCAGTTTCAGACCCAGCGACTCCGCGTGGACGACGATGTCCCGCGCCTGCGGTTGGCCAAAGTGCTGTGCCGTCAGGCAGTCCAACAGCGCCCGATACCCCTTCACGTCGGCCAGAACCTTCGTGTACGTGTCCGCGGACTTCGTGACCTCGGTGAGCGTGGCGTCGGTCAGATCGGCGATGGTCTCCATGTTTCGCGTGGCCCGCTCCAGCGGCTCCATCGGGATGGCGAACAGCGAGCTGGATTCGGCCACGGCCTTCTTCAACTCGGCGATGGTCGTGCCGATCAGAGAGTTTCCGCACTTGAGGTGGTGGTCGAGGAAGGACAGCGGCGCGCCGAGTGTAAAGCTGTCCAGCCAGACCGACACCTTGGCCAGCTCCACGGCCATCGGGTTTAGGTCCACGCCGTACACACAGCGCTTCATTACCAGCCGCTTGATCAGGTTGACGTCGGTGAGCCGGTCCTCGTTGATCTTTACGCCCTGCTCATCGAGCGATTCGATAATCTGCTTCCGGATGCGCTGGTCGATCAGCACCTGAATCGGGTTCCACGGGAATCCGGCCAGGAAGTCGAGAACCTTGTCGGTGATGAAGTCCACCGTCTCGACCAGGAAGTGGCCGCTGCCCATAGCCGGGTCGAGCACTTTGAGGTCGAGGAGGCCCCAGACGGTCGATTCGTGTTTCATCATGACCGTATGGGCGATGGCGTCGTCGGTGCGGGGCGTGGTGCGCATCTTCTCGGCCCGCTTGCGCTCGAACTCCCGCGTCTCGGCGTACTCGCGCTGGGCTTGACGAAGCTTGGGAGCGATCTGCTCGAACTTCTCCTTCAGCAGCGGGCCGACCGTGTTGGAGACGATGTACTTGACGATATGTTGCGGGGTGAAGTAGGAGCCGGTGCTCTTTCGCTGCTTGTTCGACGGCACCAGCGCCACCTTGAGGCCTTCGCGCTGAAAGCCCTTTTCCCAGTCGTCGCGGGGGACGACGACATGGTACATCAGCAGGCCTTCGTAGATGTTGCCGAGCTGTCGAACGCCGAGGGCCTTGTAGTCCACGAAGACCAGCTCGCCGTGGCGCTTCGCATCTTCGTCGCGAGCGAGCAGGTCGATGGCGCGGGCCAGATAGAAGTCCGGGACGCGGAACTTGTTCAGAAACCGTGCCGCCTCAGCCTCACGCGTGCGGTCGTTGCGCTGCGGCGCCGTCCTGAAAAGGCCGCCGTTGTACGCCGGTACGTTGTGGGTCCGGCTGAGTTGGTTGTCCTGGCCGTCGATGACTTCGAAGAGTTTGCTGAGCCGCTGGTACAAGGCCGTGTCCGTGCGGTCGAAGCGGTCCTTAAGGTGTTGCTCGACGGTGTCGCTGTCGTTCCCGGCGGCTGCGGCGATTTCCTCTTTCAGCCGGATCAGACTGATGCCTGCGTACGCCGGCTCGTGGACGGGCAGTAAATCGAGCGACTCGGCATAGAGCAGGAACAGCAGGCGGTAGAGCAGCGTGAGTGTCGCGTCGTACACCTCGTTCAGGAATTCGTCGCCGGCGGCGGTCTTCTCGTCGTACTTCTGCTTGCGATAATCCACAAAACCCTGTGCCAGGTAGGGAAAGACCTCGTCGAAGATGTGGCTACGAAGGCGGTCGCCGACTTCCTTGGCAAAGGCAGTCGAACCCAGTCGGAGTTGATCGAGGAACGATAGCGGTTCGGCCTCGGGCCGATCGGGTTGGGGCTTGGGAACGAAGGCCGCCGCGCGAAAAAGGAGGTAGAAGTAGCGGAACGCGATCAGGTCGTCGCGTTCCAGTGTGGCGGGTAGGTCGATTTCATAATAGTTACTGGCGCGGGAGTGGGCCTTGGCGCAGTAAAGCCGCCAATCGCGGCCGTTGGTGAGGATCGCCCACGGCAGGTTGTGCTGTTCAAGCGCTTTGACGATTCGAATGCCAGGAACATCGTCGGCACGGTCACGAGTCCTATCGTCCCTGCGGTCCAGCGGCCGGTCCCAGGGATACGCGAGAAGTCCAGCGCATGGCAGCTCATCCGCAGCGGCGCCGCGCGGGCGGAGCAGGTAATCGACATCGACCCCCGTGTCGGCGCGGACGAAATCGAAGCCCAACGCGGCCAATACAGGTTCAATGTGCCTGGCGCCATAGTCGGACGGCGCCAGTCCAGACGGTGCGCCAATTCCGCCGCACACGCGATCCAGTTCTTGGCGCGCTGGTTTGACGTCCTCTTCCCAGGCGGGGAATAGCCCGCGGATAGGCAGCCGGTATTTCAAAAAGTAGTCGCTAAATAGGTTACGGTTGTTGAACTCGTCCTCGGACCATTCTGCGAACTTGAAAGCGTCCACGATCCGTTCAAACTGAGCGTACGGGTCCGCAGCCTTGTTGCGCATTCGTTCCAGCACACGCAGATGAACTCGCGACGGGTTCCGGCGATCGACGGATAGCAGTTGGTGGGATACCGCGACCTACCCGCTTGGGGCACGGCTCTGGCGTAGGGCCTTCTGGACCAGCACGAAGTCGAGCGGGTCGTGGTCGCGCGTGGTCAGGATCAGTAGCACGTTGGCCGGCTTGTCCCGGAAGCTGGTAGCGATGGTTTTCCGCAAGTCCGCCGTGAGTGATGAGACCTCAAAGGCGTAGATGTCAAACGCCGAGGGGCCACCGGACGCGAGCCGCTGGGCTGCGACTCGCTGTGCGCGGAGAACCTGGTGTTGGACTCGCTCGGCTACGCCAAGGCTGGCGGCCGTCTGATCGACGGGGTCGCTGACGTCGTAGCCGAGGTGGGCGACGAGCTGGCGCAGTCCATCTTGGCTACTCGCAGCCTGCACGTCAGCAGCGGTAATCTCCCCATTCCGCATCGATGGTTCCTGCGCGATCAGCACAAGCAGGCCGGTTGTGTCCCGGCGGCTTGCGGACTTTGTCGTTCCTCAACAGCCCCATTTTTGGGGTCCGATCAATCCGACAGACGTTCCAGTCGGTCCGGGCCAATCCTAGACGATCGAAATGGCATCTTACCGGAAGTTCGTGCGTCGAGAACCGATCAACTGCAAATACAGGCCGTCATGGTCGTACCTGGATTCTCAGCACACGTTTGGAAGCCATCTAGCCCAGAAAGGCGAGTCGCTCTACAAGACCACCGAGCTGATGGGCAACTCGCCCGACATCTGCCGCCGGCATTACGCGGCCCTCATTCCCGAAAAGATGCACGACGTGGTCGAGTTCGAGAAGGCCGAACGGACTGACGGAACGGAAGCGTTGCTGCGGCAGGTTCTGGCGCGGTTGGACCAAGTCGCCACCGCTCTGTCCCCGTTGCCGTTTCCGTTGGCGACGTGAACAGCTCGGTCATCCGCGGGCGCGGCGCCATTGTGCGCCGCAACGGCTGCAGTCACTACCGGTGATTCGGTGGTGATGGCGTCTGCTGGCCCGAGATTGTGAAGCGATGGCACACCTCAGGGCCGGACGAACGGCCCATTCAAGATATCACAATGCGCGGCGACCTCGGATCTCAACAGCATCGGAGCTCTACGCAAGAAGTCCGCCATGATCGTATACTGTCGCGCGAAGGTGCTATCCGACGCGGGGGCTCACGGCACGAGTGAAGGTTGTGTGGCGGAGCTTCCAACAGGCGAACCGAACGAACTCTTCGGGGTACGTAGGGGGCCGTGGCAGAGTAAAATGGTCAAGAAGTGCACAGAAAAACGGGAGGCCGAATGGGCCGAGGCGAAGCGGAAGTGTCGGCTGAATGCCGAGACGCTGCGCATGGCCAAGGAGCTTGGCCTGAACCCGCGAAGCCTGATCAAGAACATCCCCAACATGGCCGAGCCCTGGAAAGCACCCGTCCACGTTTGGATTCGTGAGATGTACGAGAAGCGTGGATCGCAGAGTGGTCTCAGGGCAGCCCGGACAGACGAGGAGCGAGAGAGGCTTGCGGAGGGGAGACCGGTCATTGAGGCGGGGCAGCAAGACAACGGGACACAACGCGACCTTCAAGAACGGACCGCATATCAACAGCCGATCACATACCTCCCGTTCCAGGATGACGACGGTCTCGACGAAGATCCGTTCTCCGATGAGGACGGCGGCTGGTTCGACGCCGGCGAGCCCGACGAAAGGGAAAGCGCCGCGCAAAACGAATCCATGCGTCAACGCCGCGAGCACTTCCGGATCGCCGCCCAGCGCGTGGCAAAGGCCATATCGAGTCTTCCGTCTGTGCGGAAGGTCGTATTGTTCGGCTCAGTGGCCGCCCCTTTGGTCAAGGAAGTCCCGAGGTTCAGGGAGTTCCGCAGGGCAGGCATCGCGATTTGGCACGAATGCAAGGACGCGGATCTGGCGGTCTGGCTTGACGATCTGAACGACCTGAGACGACTACAAAGGGCGCGGAGCCGGGCGCTGAACGATCTGTTGCGCGACGCCAACATCGGCGTAGCCCACCATCAGGTCGAGATCTTCGTTCTCAAAACCGGCACCGACGAATACATGGGGCGACTGTGCTGTTTCAGCCAATGCCCCAAAGGCAAGCCCGAATGCGAAGTGGCTGGTTGTGGCGCCACGCCATTCCTGAAGCAACACGATGGCTTCACGTTTCGATTCGACGCCCTGGCCCCCGATCGATCCGAGATGCTGTACGATCGGAATCTCGAAACTGGTGAAGCCGTAGAGGACAACGAGATACCCTTTTGAGGGCGACGGACGTCGTCGAACCGAGGAGGCAAAGTGCCATACGATCTCTTCTATAGTCGCTGCCCCGAAATAGCCAAGCGAGAAACACGGACGATCACGCTTCTCGGGAAGTCCCAGTTCGGCCTTCCGCCGGGGGATTACTCTTTCTTGGAGATGTACTGCGACGAACCGGCCTGTGACTGTCGACGCGTGTTCTTTTATGTCGTGTCGTCACGGAGAGAGGATCCGGAAGCGGTCATCGCGTACGGCTGGGAAAGCCGAAAGTTCTATGTGCGGTGGATGGGCGATGATGATCCACTTGTGACAGAGCAGCTCTGCGGCCCCGCACTGAATCTTGGCAGTCCGCAGTCTGCGTTGGCGCCAGCGATCCTCGATATGTTCAGCCACGTGTTGCTGAAGGACTCCGCTTTTGTAGAGAGGCTGAAGGTGCACTACAAGCTTTTCCGGGACAAGATCGACGGGCGGCATGCGGCAACGCCGAGCAAGAAGGAGCGGAGGGCGATGAAACAAAGGGCGTAACCGGACTGCAGCCCGAATCCTCGCACGTAGGTGGAATCTCAGCGTCGGGCTAGGTCGCAACCCAGTACGCACTCCGTGTTTGACGCCCAAAAACGCAAACAAGCACTGCTGCGGCAGAGCAGCGGTTTTAGAGACCTTTGCTTTGCAATCTGACGGTTGTCGCGACAACCGGAGCGGCTCCGTCGCGCGATCTACTGCGCCATAGAGCGGCGTTCCCGACCCGGAAAACGCGGTCTTGAAGTGGCAATCGAGCTTAATTTAGAATTACAAAACCGCTGCTCTACCAACTGAGCTACGGTGGCGACTTTCGCGGCAATCGACGCTACCCGATGCCGCGGCGAGCCACAAGTACCGTTACTCGCTGAGTTTACGGACGCGGCTGCGGCGGAGTGGTGGCCGTGCTCCTGAGATCGACCGACCAAGCCCTTTCCGCGATCGAGGCAGCTATGGCCGATTCCACTGTGCGGTAGCGGGCGGACCCCCAAGCTTCTCAGCGGATCAGCCCCCGGAACGCTGGTCGCCGGCGCACAACGAATCTGATCCTGTGTTTTCTTCTTGAACCCCTAACATTTACCGAATATCATCCCTCGGTTCTGGTGAAGCTGGAGCACGACCTTGAGACTGCGACTTGTTGAAAACCCGCCGAATCCGTATTTGACGCAGCACGTCGAGTGGCTGGAACCGCCGCCACCGGCGCGGGTCGAGATTTACGAAGAGGCCTCCGGCTCCCTCCTGTCGCGCAACGAGAGCCCGGACCTGCCCTTCACTTGGTCGGTCAATCCCTACCGCGGGTGTCAGCACGCCTGCGCCTACTGCTACGCAAGGCCGTACCATGAGTACCTCGGCTTGGGGGCGGGCACCGACTTCGACACCAAGCTGATCGTAAAGACCAACGCCGCCGATCTGCTGCGCAAAGAGTTCCGCAAGCGGACGTGGAAGCGAGAGATGGTCAATTTCTCCGGGATCACCGATTGCTACCAGCTCATTGAGGCGAGCTACGGTATCACCAGGGCTTGCCTGGAAGTTTGCCTGGAATTCGCGAATCCCGTCACGGTGGCCACAAAGGGTTTCTTGGTGGTTCGAGACGCCGATCTGCTCGCCCGGCTCAATGCTTTGGCGGGCGCGAAGGTCTGCATCAGCATTCCCTTCTCCGATGCGGAGACTGCCAAGCTCATTGAGCCGCAGGCGCCGCCGCCGGCGCGGCGCTTCGAGGCCGTTAGACGGCTTAGCGAGGCCGGGGTGCCCGTCAGTGTGTTAGTTGCACCGCTGATTCCCGGTCTCAACGATCGCGACATCCCCAAGATTCTCGAACAGGCCGCGGCGGCGGGAGCGAGATTTGCTAGCTACACGGCCCTGCGACTGCCGGGCAGCGTGGAGAGCGTGTTCATTTCTCGCCTGCGGGAAGTGATGCCCCTCCGTGCAGACCGCGTGTTGAACCGACTGCGCGACATCCGGGGCGGCCGGTTGAGCGAATCGCGCTTCGGCAAACGCATGCGCGGCAGCGGAACGTATTGGGAAAGCATCCGCGACCTGTTTGTGATTTCTCGAAAGCGGTACGGATTGGACAAGAACGACGAAAGCGACCCTGTGCCGACGCGACCCGTCGTCGATCATCGTCGCGCCAACGAACACGTCCAACTCGGGTTCGACTTCCGACGGTGAACATGCTGTCAGGGTTTGACGAGACCGCGCCCCCATGCGAGCCTAGCCGATGATGACTCCGTTTCAGTTCACCCGCGGCGTACGCAGTCTCAACCGCCTACGGCAAATCGCCCAGGTGCTCACGCGGCACGGGTTCGGGCACATCGTCACCCGCGTGAACCTCGGTCGTTTCGTGCCGGTTTGGATGCTTCGCAAGAAGGCCCGGGCTGAATCGACGTCGGTCGGACGCCGCCTGACCCTGGCGGCGACGGAACTGGGGCCGACCTTCATCAAGCTCGGGCAAATGCTCAGCGCCCGCCCGGACATCGTTCCGGAAGCCGTGCTCAAGGAACTGCGTACGCTCCAGGATAATGTGCCACCATTTGACACTTCCATCGCCATGGCCACGATCGCGGAGGAGCTTCATCGCCCCGTAGCGAATTGCTTCTCCTCCATCGACGAAAAACCAATCGCCAGCGCCTCGATCGGGCAGGTCTACAAAGCGCAGGGCAAGAATGGCGAAGGTTTGGTGGTCAAAGTCCGCCGTCCGGGTATTGAGGATGTCATCCGAATGGACTTGGAGCTGCTCGAATGGTTGGCGCAGTCGTTGGAGACGCTGATGCCCGAGCTGCGTATCTACCGCCCGACGATGATCGTCACCGAATTGGGGCAACTGCTGACGCGGGAGTTGGATTATATCAACGAGGCCTCCACGACCTCGAGGTTCGCGGCGGCGTTCCAGGGCGACGCGGGGTTGCGCATTCCGAGGGTGTACTGGGATCTGTGCGGACCGCGGGTCTTGACGCTCCAGGCCCTGCCGGGGGTGAGCCTGGAGACACTTTTGAGTGGCCGCGAACCGTCGGGCGTCGCGGTCGACCGCCGCCTCGTCGCCCGGCGCTTGGCCGACTGCTATCTCAAGCAGATTTTCGAAGTCGGCATGTTTCACGCCGACCCGCACCCCGGGAACATCCTCGTCGAGCCGATCGCCAACGTGGGATTGATCGACTTCGGCCAGATCGGCGCGATTACCGACGAGTGGCGGACCGATCTTATCGTAATGGTCTACGCCTCGATCAATCGCGAGTTGGGTGTGGTGATCGAGGCCTTGGCCGACATGGGGGCGCTTAGCGCGGAGACCGATCAGCGCAGCCTCCAACGGGCCTTGGGAGTGCTCCATGACAAGTACTATGGCCTGCCCATCAAACGCTTCGACCTGGGGATGCTTCTCACGGAGTTCTCCGATGTCATCCGCCGTCACGACGTCGTCGTGCCGCGGGATATGCTGATGCTCATCAAGGCGTTGAGCATGGTGGCGGCGGTGACCGCGCGTCTCGATCCGGAACTCGACCTCCTCGAACTGCTGAGGCCTCGACTGCGACAGGCGCTGGCGGAGCGGCTTTCGCCGACCCATCTCGCTCGCGGTGCGACGCTGTTTGGGTGGCACCTGCTGAGCATCGCCCGCCAGGCGCCGGGGCAATTGCGGCAGGGACTGCGCCGCCTGGCCGCGGGCGATTGGCGCTTGTATGTGCGCCACGAAAACATCGATCGGCTGACCAACGAGCTGGACCGCTCGAGTAATCGCCTGGCCTTTTCCATTGTGATCGCCGCCATCATCGTGGGCAGCTCCGTCGTCGTCAGCGCCAACACCACCATGACTGTACTGGGCTTTGCCGTTCAGACCCTCGGAATGCTCGGATACCTCATCGCGGGTGTCTTGGGGATTAATCTTCTGTGGGCCATCTTCCGCAGCGGACGATTGCACTGATCGCGGACCTGTGTCAGAACCGCGATCCGCCGAAGGCGGAGAGCGGGTAATCCAAGCGTGGAGCGGAAGCGACCTGCTTCTCGCCGTCCGGTGGGCGCACGAATGTTGCCAGGGACGAATGGCACTGCCGTTGCCAACCGGCGTTCTGCCATGCAGTTACGTTCTCATGAGTTCTCCACGCAGTTCATCGCGGGGGCGTTGCATGAGCAGGTAGCGGTGTCTCCGTCGCTTCAGGACGCGAAGTTCGATGCGTCCGGGACGGTTGGCGACTTCGTTGGCGGTCCGCCTGCGGCGGATGGGCCGGCATCGTGGCGTACATCGCCCCGGCGTCAGAACACGACCCCGTCGCCCTCAACATCCAGGATGCCAAGCTTGCCTTGAGCTGCGAAGGGATCGTCTGGCAGGCCAAGGCAAAGCCCAGACGACGCGGCTGCTTGCCATGAACGGCGGCGGCGACATTGCGTTGGCCGTGCCCATCATCCTGGTTTCTCTTGCGTTCGCGCTGCTCTTTGCGCTGGCGACGTATATGCTGGGACATCACGTTTCACGAGTTCTCCTCCGCGGGCGAGACTCTACCCCATCGGCGAGACCCGCGCCATAAACGGTTTCACGGGTAGTACCTGGGCGAATTTCCTATCTCGACCCCACGGATCGGACTCGTGTCACCCCCCAGGCGTCTTGTGCGGTTTGGGGTCGTCGGTGTCGTGCCAGGTCTCGCCGAGGCCGTCGATCCACTGGGTGCGGGTGACCCGGCCCTTTTCGTCGAACTCGACAAAAACGTTGAGGTGCTTGTCGGGCCGCTCGTACATGAAGCGGTCGTCGAAGCGCTGGTCCGGCTCGCCGAGGATGGCCTCCACATCATCGCGCGAATGTACCTGGGTACGAATCTGCGTGAAGTTGTCGTAGGCGAGCTTGTCGCGATTCTGGGCGCAACCAGCCAGACCTATCGCTACCGATCCGGCCAAAAAGATCGCGATTCGGTTGGGTGCGAGAAGGGATTCTCGCACCAGCCCTACCGAACCGGCAAAGAAGATCACCATCCGTCGGCATGAAGAATTGCACATCGTCGATAAACTCCAAATTCCGAGCCCTCGTCGGCCCCGGAAAGCTCCACTAAGGTTTCTTTGAGACGACGCCGCGAGAAGCGCCGTCGCTCGCTCGATACGAAATAACACATTCGTCGGTCAAATGTTCGCCCAAAGGAGAATTATAGGTTACCAACAGAACGAACTTGTCGGCGTTGGGCATGACGGTCGGATCGACGCCCAGCCGGAACTCATACATCTGCGTAAGCTGGTTCCAGTATCGACGCTGGTGAGCGGCGGAGGCAAGCTCGACATCCCACTGCTCCAGCCGACGCCCCTTTTGATCGGCGCTGCCCGCGATGTGCTCGAAAAGCTCCACCCGGACCTGCCCCGCAATCATCAGGCCGGGGTTGTCCAGGGAATTGACAGCCTGAAGAAGAAGCTCGATACCATCGGGCGTGGCATCATCATCGAAGCTCTTGACGCGGGTGAAAGGCTCTACGATTTCTATCCGGCTGGGCATGAGCAAGGTGAGTAAGTCGCGGCGAGCAGGATCGTCAACGCCGCGTGGCGTTGACGCGCAGCCGGTCACGACGATCAACGCCGCCGCGCAACCTCCACGACCGATCCAGTGGCTGCGTGCGTTCAATAGGATGTCCTGGGACCATCTCATGTCGTTGACCGCCCAACGACGGGTAGAATATCGCCGGTCTCGGGAGGGCGTCAACCGTCGTGGCAAGTTCGCTGCCCGCTCCATGACTGTCGCGGTTCTGTTAGACGCCCTTAGTCTGTTTTCCGGCGGATGCGCGTATACGCCTGCCGCTAGACCGGCCAGGTATTGGATCGCAGCCCGCTATGATGTCGAGCCGAGACTCAGTAGGACCATCTCGGTCCAACACTCAAGGGCGTTGGACCTGACGTGCGGTCTTTCCGGAAACAACGGCGTGATTAGCAATGACTTCAAGGCCATCGCCGGGTTGGGTTTTAGCAGCGTCGTCCTGAACCACGTCGAGGACGGCGACCGTCGGACGTTGCTGGAGTTGGCCGATGAGGTCGGGTTGAAGGCCGCGATTCCCGACCGAAGGTTCGACAGATTCGTTGTGACCGGCGGACTGCCGCCGCAATGCCGGGATGAGAACGATCTATTTCGCGAAGCACCTGATGGAATCGTCCATCACTCGGCGTTCCACGGGTATGTCGTGGAGGGCGGTCGCGGTTCAGCCGCGCGGGAGCGATCTCGAAAGCTGCGTGCTCAGCTTGTTCGCAACGGCACGTCTTGCATTTCACTGGGAGACAACGACGACGCCCCAATGGCAGTCATCGATGCGCGAGTCGTGCGAGAAGGTCCGCCGGGCACGGCCCTTGAGCGGCTGCTGGCGAAGTACCACGCCGCGCTCTGTGCGGGACAAACCGGCGGCGTCATCGTCGATCGCTTCATGCGGCTTCCCGGCGACCCGCCGGGGCTGACTTCACCGGATGAGCCGCTGCTCCCCGCGCACTCCTCGGCGATCGCGGCGTTGATCCAACGAGCGCGATGTTGGGGACTAAGACTGACGGCCCTGCCCGCGAGTCCGTTGATCTCGGCTACGGATTCATCGTGGCTGACGGTGACGGCGTTTGGTCGAGGATCGCGGCGGTACGTACTTGTTTTCAACACCTCGGAGGAGCGATTCGCCCGCGAAGAAGTCCGGCTGCCAGCTCTGATCCTGAACCAAGCCGTCCTTCGGGCCGTCGAGGTTCCCCCGTCGACGGACCTCGGCGCCGGACGGGTGATTCACGCCCAACGCGGCCAACTCATTCTCTCCATTGAACTGCGGCCAGGGGATGCGGCGCTGTTCGAAGTTTTCAGCACGGGCACGGCGCGCTAGCGGGCGCCCGTGATCCGGACGCCCGCTTGCTTCATACCAACACTATCGAAGCGGTGACTACTCCTTGATCGACTTTAGCTCCTGATATTTCTGATAGAGATCGGCATCGCGTTGTTGCAGGTCGGACTCGTTCGTGTAGAGTTGGACAAGCTCAGAATCACCCTTTCGCACGCGGACCTCGATCGTTCCGTCGGTTCGCACCTCGAACGACTGCCGAGGCTTGCCCTGATGGGCCAAACCCATCGCCATCGGAAGCGCTCCGCCCCCCTTGAACCCTTCGCTCTTCAGCTTTTCCATCGACTGATGGAGTTCCTCCATCGCTTTCTGGTAGGATTCGTGAGCGCCGGAATTCAGCTTCTCCATCGACTGATCGAGCTCCTCCATCGCTTTCTGATAGGCCTCGTGAGCGCCGGAAAGACTGCCGTTCAGGGTCCACATCGCGTCCTTCCAGGCGTCGGAGTCGAAGTCAAAATTGAAATCGAAGTTGCCGTCGATCCCGTCGCCGCTTTCGAGGTCGATGACCACGGACTTGCCTACCTCATCAAACAGCTTAAAGGCTTCTTCATCGCCGCTGCGGAGAGCATCCTTGTCGTCATAGGTCGCCACCGTCTCCTTGCCTGTGTCATCCGTACGGTGGACGGTGATCGGGCCGTCGTCCTTCTGCTCGACGACGAGCGCGCTGCCGTCATTTTCAACCTTGGTCCGGATGGTCTTGGCGCCGCCTTCGACGACCACCTGGGTGGAGCGATCGCCGCTCTTGGGCAACAAGCCCTCAATGTTCTCGGGGAGGTCGGCAAGATCCTTCAAATCGCCGAGGTCTTTCACAATCCACTCGCCGCCGGGACCACGACGGATGAACTTGCCTCGCGTCTTGATGTGATCCTTGATCTCCCCTCCAGGCGCGGTATAGACCCTCCAAGAGAAGGCGCCGGGCGTCGTCTTCATGTCGGCCCGTGAGCCCAACGTCGCATTGAGCGTGGTCTGCTCGCCGTTGCGAATGACGACGAAGCTGACGGTCTCGCTGGGCTTCCGGGATTTAATCAGGTCCACGGCGTGGGACATCACTCCGTCGACGGCCTCGCCGTTGATAGAGAGGATCACGTCGTTGGCCTGGAATCCCGCCTTGTCCGCGGGGCTACCAGTCATGACGTTGGAAATGAGCACCCCGCGCCCCTCGAGCTTCAACTGCGCGGACAGAGCTTCCGGCACCTCGTCAATGGACACGCCCAACCACCCACGCGGCTCGGCGTCGGCGGAGTCCTTGCCTTCCACACGGATTCTCGTGACCTTGCTCTGGCCGTCCGCCTTCGTGGTTTTCCCATCCGTTTTGACCAAGACGACCGGCGCGTTTCCGTCGTCCTTGTAGGCGGTCACGACGATCTGACGGGCGTCGGGCTCGTCGGAACCGGTTGGCGTAGTCCCATCCTCTGCAGTTGCGGTCACGACGACTTCGATCTGCTGGGGGGAGGGTTCATCCTGCACGGCCGCACTCGCCAACGGACCGGCGAGAGTCCCCGCCGCAAAAATCACACCCGCCAAATGCCACGACAAAAACGGGGGAGCGCCGGCCAACAACAAGTGAATCAATACCGATTTCATAACCTCGACTCCTTTTCTTAACGTGCGGCCGGTAGCGTCGGCTACTTCGGCCCGCACGTCCTTTCATGTTCTGTTCAGCCTACAAATCACCGTCTGTTCCCGCTTGCAAGCTCGTACCCGCGGGAAGCGTCACGGTTCGCGTACGTTCCACCTCGATCCAATACAGATTTCCGTCGTCGCCGACCACGCCGATGATTTCACGGTTCGTGTTGCGGTGGATCGCGGGTGTCGAGCGAACGGATCGCATAATGTCTTGTCGCCCGCCGGTGAAGGGCGAGCCTACCACTCCGTTGAAGGTGGGCGCTGATGGTGCTCGCACGATCGGGGGGCGCGGCACACTCGTTGGCATGGGGCGCGGGACGATCATCGCCAACAAGGCGGCGGCGATCGCGCCAGGCACCAGCCAGAACCAGGTCCGCCCTTGCCGCATGCGTTGCTTCGATGAACCCGTTCGCGTCCACGTCTTCGCATCAAACTCGGGCGTCTCGCCGGCGGCCACTTCATCTAAAGCGGCGGCGGACAGTTCGTCCACCGTGCGATACGCCGCCATCAATCGACGGGCGTCGGGATTGCGGATCAACTCGCGGTTCAACGCCAGCTCGTCGTCCTCGTTTAGCGCGCCGTCGAGAGAGCGGACAATCAGTCTTTCGAGATGTTCATTCACGTCCGACATACGTTCAGGCGATCCTGTCCTTGAGTGACTCACGCAAAAACCTACGAGCACGCACCAGCCGCGTTTCTACCGAGTCGATCGGCAGTCCCATTACTTCGCCGATCTCCTGGTATGTCCAACCATTGACGTGCCGTAGCACGAAAGGCTCCCGGTAAATAGCCGGAAGAGCTTGGATGGCGGCGAGGACTTCGCCATGTTGCTCGTCTCGTGCCAAAGCAGCGCCCGGTTCGGGCGTACTCGTGTGTTCCTGCAAATCCCCCGCGAGAGGGCGCACGACGTTGCGGCGTCTGCTGATTTCCCGTCCCGCGTCGATGGCGGCATTGCGGGTGAGGCGGTAAAGCCAAGGTCGCCAGCTCCGGCTATCGCGAAGCTCGCCGATCCGCTGCCAAACGGCCGACCACACCTGCTGCGACACATCGTCCACGCACTCCCGATCACCCAGCACGCCGAAGATCACCCCGCGTACCCATCGATTCCGGCGACGCACGAACTCCTCGAACGCATAGCGATCGCCGCCGCGGATGGCTTCGATCACCGGCTCTTCGGCGTCAAACTCTTCCGCGAAGGGCATCGCCATAGTCACCTATTAGAGACGTCGGGCATATCCAACGCCTGTCAATTCCCATCTTGTTTTCCTTTATTACGTTGAAGCGAGCTTACCGGCCGACAAACTACACTAATGAAATTACGTTGTAGCTTATGTTATGTCTGTGTAAATGTATACACGAGCTGCTTGGTCGGGAGCGACTCGGTAAAACCCCAGTTCTATATTTTCTACTTTCATCGTTTTGTGCTGGAATCTTACTGAGTAGTGAACTATAATATCTCGCGGATTGACCGCTTTCGGTTCGTGAGGCGGGCGGGCCAAGGGCGTTGCGAACTGGGGTTTCACATAAAGGGAGCGTTATGGGAGTACGACACCACGTTAAAGTACTGGTGATCGACGATGACCCGTCGATCTGTAAAACGGTTGGCCTGTTGCTTGAAGACCACGGGTTCAGTCCGCGGACGTATACCGATCCGGACGAGGCCTTGGCGATGGCGGAGAAGGAGTCGTTCCAAATTGCGCTGGTTGATTTACGCATGCCGGCGATGGATGGGGTGGAAGTCGTGGAGCGGCTTAAGATGATCGATGAGCGGATGAGTTGCATCGTGATGACGGCCTACCCCGATCTGGACAGCGCCACCGAGACGATGCGCCGCGGAACGTGCGACTATATCGCCAAGCCGTTTAAGCAGGACGAACTGATCGCCTCGATCGACCGGGCCTGCCTGCGGATGGGGATCATCTACACCGACGAGTCGGAACTAAACCGACTCATCGGCCAGCGAATCCGCAGCCACCGACTCAGCCAGAACCTGACCCTCCGCCAGCTTTCGGACCGAACCGATCTGACGACTTCGCAGCTCTCGCAAGTTGAGCTTGGCAAAAACGCGGCCTCCATTTGGGCCCTAGCGCGAATCTGCAACTCGCTCGGGTTGCAGGTGTCGGAGTTGTTGACGGGGCTTTAGGAAAACGAAGTCTGAAGATCGAAGAGTGATGGATTGGGATCGAAAGACGACCCCCCACCCTGGAGCGATGCCCTATTCCGATGCGGACGAAACGCAGTTCTCGGACGAAACTGAACCGTTTAATCGGTCAGCGAATCCGTAGCCATCGACTGAGCCAGAATCTTACCTTGAGGCAGCTTTCAGACCGAACGGACTTGACGACCTCGCAGCTTTCACAGGTTGAGCTTGGAAAGAACGCGGCCTCCATTTGGGCCCTTGCACGGATTAGCAATTCGTTGGGGCTGCAGGTGTCGGAGCTGCTGACGGGGTTGTAGCAGACTCGCTGTCGGCGTCGATTGGAGATCGGCCACGCCGTGTAACTCCACCGGTTCACGGTCGGCGGGATTATTGGTGGACGTCCGGTTCCGTCTTGTCGATCGGAGAGTTCGATGCCCGACGGCGTTCCCCCCGAGATCACCATTCTACTGAATCATATGGCGCACGGCGATGCCGCGGCGACGCAAACACTCCTAAATTGGCTATACGGCGAGCTTCGCGGCCTCGCGCGCCGCCAGGTAGCGGGCCAAGTCCCGCACCCGACGCTACAGGCTACGGTGGTCGTCCACGAAGCCTATCTGCGGCTGTTTGGCAGGGCCAAGAATGTGGAATGGGCCAATCGGCGGCACTTTTTCGCCGCGGCCACCCAAGTGATGCGCCAAATCCGTATCGATGACGCACGTAGAAGAAAACGATTGAAGCGCGGCGGGGGCCGAAGGGCGGAGCCGCTGGATAATGAGCCGGGAGTCTTCGATAAGGACCCCAACGATGTGCTGGCCGTGCATGAGGCACTGGAAGGGTTGGAAGCGGCTGACCCGCGAAAAGCTGAACTGGTCCGACTCCGCTATTTTGCAGGACTGACCGAGCAAGAGACAGCCGATGTCATGGAGTTGTCTCGACGAACGGTCCAGATGGAGTGGCGGATAGCGCGAGCCTGGTTGCATCGCGCGTTGTCCAAAGGCGATACGGAGACCCCCCTCTCCCTTTAATGGAGAGGGTCGGGGTGAGGGCGAATGACGTTGCCCCAACAGCGCGTCGACGAGCTATTCGAGCAGGCTATCGCCTTCCCGCCCGATGCCCGCGCTCAATTCTTGGTGGAAGCCTGCGGTCTGGACAGCGAACTACGCGCCGAAGTGCTTTCACTCCTCGAACATGACGAGCGAGCCAAGCCAGACTTCCTAGCGCCGCCGAGCTTCCCCCCTTATCAAGGGGGGATCGAGGGGGGTGCCGCCGACGGACCCGACGGATTGATCGGCAAGCAAGTTGGGAAATATAGCATCCGCCGCGTCATCGCCGGGGGCGGAATGGGCAGGGTCTATGAGGCCGAGCAGGACAATCCCAAACGCACCGTGGCCCTCAAGGTCGTGCCAACGTGGGCTTGGTCTCCCGCGGGCCGACGGCGGTTTGAGTTTGAAGTCGAGGCGCTCGCCCGCCTCACACATCCGAATATCGCCCAAATCTATGATGCCGGAACGTTCGGCGGAAACGTCGAAACGCCGAAAAACCGAAACGCCGAAACGGATGATCAGAGCCGTAGGCGCGAGCCTACGGACATTCTCCCGAACGACGGTTCGACGCCCGATGACCGTGTCGCCGGGCTTGCGCCCGGCGCTCTGACTCACGGTATTCCCTATTTCGTAATGGAGTTCGTGCCCAACGCGATGCCGATCACCGATTACGCCGAACGCCACGAACTCACGGTCCGGCAACGACTCGAACTGATCCTGCAACTTTGCGACGCAGTTCATTATGGACATCAGAAAGGGATCATCCACCGCGATCTCAAACCCGCCAATATCCTTGTCGCATCGGAGTCAGAACCCCAAGCGCTAGCGCGGGGCCATCTGGATCAAGGATCGTCACCGGACGGCGCGCGTCGGCCCGTCGCTTGCGCTCCGGGTTCGGATCATTCTGTGAGAACGCCTCTCGTCAAGGTGATCGACTTTGGCATTGCCAAGGCGACCGATTCGGATGTGACCGCCACGACCATGCACACCGAGATCGGGCAACTCGTCGGAACCCTCAGCTACATGAGCCCCGAACAATGTGCCGCCGATCCTCTCGCTCTCGACGTTCGCACCGATGTGTATTCCCTGGGTGTTGTTCTCTACCAGCTATTGTGCGGGTGTCTGCCGTATGCGGCGATGCCGACCGATCGGAGCCGCGGGTGCGAGCCTGCGGACAATCAGAGCCGGGAGCGGAAGCGACCGGATGATCAGAGCCGCAGGCGCGAGCCTGCGGACGTTCCCCCGAGCGACGATTCGGCGCCCGACGAACGGGTCACCGGGCTTGCGCCCGATGCTCTGATTCCCAATCCCCTATCTATGCTCCGAACGATCTGCGAGGTTCCACCCATCCGCCCGAGCATCTTCGAACCGGCCCTTCGCGGAGACCTGGAGATCATCCTGCTCAAAGCCCTCGAAAAAGACCGCCAAAAGCGCTACCAATCCGCCGCCGACCTCGCCCGCGACATTCGCCACTACCTTGCCCGCGAACCCATCGAGGCCCGCGGCCCCTCCCTTGCTTCTTACGCCTTCCTCTGGACCCGCCGCCACCCCATCCTCACCACCGCCATCGCCGCCGCCACCATCGGAATTACAATACTCGCCACCGCCTGGACCACTGTATACCTTGCCCATCAACGGCCCTACCACATTGAATTTCGTGATGCCACGCGCGAAGCCGTTTTGGTGTCCTACAATGGCAACGTACTGCACACATGGAACTCATTAGCCAAGGATCCCATGCAGGTCGCCAGGATCGTTTCACTTCCAAACGAGACCCCGAGCAGGTTGCTATTCCTGGGGTTTCATTCGACGCACCCCGGGCCATTGCGAGGCAGACTCTGCGCGTACGATATCGATGCTCGAGAGTACGACGTCCCGAAGTGGACCACCCGGATTGAGCCGGACGACGTTCCAACGGTTGAGCCGGAGGAGGGATTCGTTGCGGAAGAATTCTCCCCGCAGCGTCTTTTTGGACCATTCGACGTGTTCCCGGAAACGCCCGGGCTGGAGATCGTTTCAACGTTCAGCCACTCGCGTTCGCGCCGTGCGATACAAGTGATTTCCTCGAAGGGTGAGGTCCTTTTTCAGATCTGGCACGACGGGACCGTACTCAGCGCCTACTGGTTGTCCGAGGCAAGGCTACTTGTGTTCGCGGGTACAAACGACGAAGTCCCGTGGGCTGATCGAGGCGTTCCTGGAAACGAAAGGCAGTACTATCCGTGGGTCGTGTGGGCGGTGCGTCCGATATTGGGGCAACGGGCGAACCGGTACGTATGCACCGGACGGTTCGAAGATTGCATCGCCCCGGCGTGGTACAAGTGCGTGATACCCTTCGAGCAGACCGATGCGTTCCGCGATATCGGCGTCGATACTCCGCTGAACGCAGCTCAAGAGGATGGTGAGCATTTTTGTCTGAAGATGACCTACACGAAGACGATCTTCGTGGCTGTAATCGGCGAGGAGGGTTACGCCGGGGCCGGTTGGGTTGTTGACGCCGAAGGCAAAGAGGGCGGAGAGCCGTATTACAGAAACGACGCGTACCTTCAGTTTGCGGGTGAGGGGAAAGTCACTCCGATTGAAAAGTTCTACCTGGGGCCACTGCCCCCGATCATTCGTCCGCCCACGACCGAATAACCGCCGCGCGCCGTCCTACTGGTACCTGCGCGGGAAAAAGTAGGAAAAATCTGCGCTAGGCTTGCGCCTTCGACGTACGGTTCCAAGGTGGTTGCTGATCGGTCGGCGTCGCCAGCGCGACACTACTCAACCCACCTTGTCGCTCCCGTCAGGGAGGGGCCGGACGGGCGACTCGCCGCCGACTTCGGCAACTTGATGTGCCACGCCGTGGCGTGGCAGTTTCATTACGATCTTTTATTGTGCCGACCGGAATCCCCGGCGGCGGAAAGGAGCGAATGCGATGTCTGATTACTCAAACTGACCGATTTTCGTCGTGAACGCGGATAGGGCAACAAAAATGCGGTGTTTCCTGCCGATACCGGTGTTGGAATCGAAACCCGGTCAGG
>JAGVHG010000079.1 GCA_020056715.1 Phycisphaerae bacterium
AGGACGCTTGCATCGCTGAAGGCCCGAGGCGTCAACATCGAACTCTTGCCCTCGTGCGTACGGGATAATCAATGACCAAACGGCGCTGTAGTACTAGTCAACGACGCCTCCTATTCCGATCTGAGGCACACCGAGGTTCAGCTCACGCAAGACAGCCTCCACGACGTCGCCGAGTGCATCGAGTATCGAATTCCGTCCTTCACGCGAGACCTGGGGGCCGGCGAGGCGTTGCGGGAGCGACTCTTGGACCTGGCCGGCCTTCGGATCTGCGTTCTCGGCGACGAATGCGGAGTTGCCGCCAAGCCTACCTGACCAACGAAAGGTTTTGCGACCGGTGGTCGCACGAACACGCATTCTCACCGGCAAGGGGAAACCTGAAAGCGCCTTGGACCGTACCACACGGAGCGGGAATTATGAACGATGCCCACGATCTGCTGCAACCGCACCCAGAAACGACACGGACCACGCACGCCGAACCGGCTTCGCCAACATCGCCATCCATCCGCACCGACCTAACGCGATTGCCCGACCCTTGCGCGTCGGCCGAACTCGCCCTCGTGCTCGGCAAGTCCCCGAAAACCATCGTGGACTGGTGCCAGGAGCGCGCGTACACTCACATACCGTGCTTTCGGCTCGGCAACCGGTGGTATCACCGCCTGCCGGAGCTGATTCGCTGGCTCAACGGGATCAAGAGTGGTCAGGTCGAGTTTCGCCGTAAGCCTCGCAACTCCGCGGAAAGGAGATGAGGCATGGCGAGAAAGGAGAAACGAAGACTCAACAAAAGGCTCAATAGCGAACGAGTGGGCAGCGTCACGTTGATGCTGACGACGCGAAGTCCTTTTTGGTGGATGTACTGGGTTGAGCCGACCGAGTCCGACGACTTAGGCGTAAACGGGGAGCGACGACGTAACGAAAGATGGGTCAGCACTCGCGAAACGGATCTCCAGCATGCGAGGGTCATCGCCGCGAAGAAGAACGAAGAACTCTTCACTCGCCGACGATTTCCCGGGCTTCAAGAGAAGCCCGAAGTTCCGTTCCCTGTGCAGTCGCTTATCGAAGACTTTGTCGCGTACCTTGCCGACTTGGGCCGCAGCCACGACCATCGCAAGAACCTCAAGGGTCGTCTCGGCATATTGGCAAGCTGGATGGCTCAGCAGAGCCTCGTGAGCGTGCAGGACATCACCCCGAATCTGCTCAAGCAGTGTCAGCGATACCTGCGCGACGAACGCAAAACGAGCCCGACCACCGCCAATCACTACATCACGGCGGTGCATAATTTTTTCGGGTTCGCCGCGTTCAAACGAGGGGTCGTGTCGGGGCAGAACCCTGCGGCCACTGGTCGTCAGGCCGTGCTCGACAAGATGCCGTCGCGTCCGGTCCCGCCGCCGACGATCTACCCGGATCAGGTCAACGCGATTGTCGAAGCGGCCTTGCGACACGGTGATCGGCAGACGGCCAACCTGATCGTGTTCGTCTGCGAGGGCGGATTCCGGTTCCAGGAACTTCAGTTTCTTCAGGTTGGCGATATCCACCTGGAGCAGCGCGAGATTCTTCTGGACATCAAGAAGCCCGACCTCAAGCGGGTCCGACTGGAGCTTCGCAGGCGTTGCCTGACGGCGGAGGGTTACTGGGTGCCCAAGACCCGTGCGAGTCGCCGACCGGTGCATATCACGGAACGGCTGGTTCGGGTCATGCGATCGATGGGGCTCGGCGATGCGTCCGACTGGGTGTTTTTGAATTCCGCCGGCAAGCAGATTGCCGAGAACAAAACGCTCGACCGTCTCAAGCAGTATGCCTTTGAGGCGGGTGTGCTCGTGACTGCCAAACGCAACAGCGAAGCCAAGACCTCAGCCGTTCGTTGGCATTGGCTTCGGCATTACCATCGCACCCGCGCCCACGTCAGTAAGATTCGGCGTGAGGTGTCCAAGTTGGCGATGGGACATGCCGCTGACGGCATCCACGATCACTACCGCGGTCAGGACTTGGCGGCCTTCCACGAGGAATACGCCAAATTCGACAGCGGTATCGACGACCGTCTGCTCGACTCGAAATGAGCCTTTTCCCACCCCGAAATGCGGGTACCCATCGGGTACACCGTTTTGTCCGATTGTAAGTGCTTATCAAATAACAACTTACAAATGGAGGCGGGGGGAATCGAACCCAAAAGGAACCTCGCAAAACAAGCCAATACGCAGCAAAACGCCCCTTTCGCTATCAGAAAGGGGACACCAATGGACACCAGAGTACCCACAAGGACACAGAAAGACAAAGAATTCTTGCGAAGTGCGCACCAACTCCGCACCGACACGGGCGTTCGCATGAGTCAATGTTTTCGCCAGTTGAACGCATTCCTGAGATCCAACCTTGATTGAACCGAAACACTGCTTCGGTTGCGCGAACCGTAGCTGCTGTAGACCGATCCCGCGAGCCCTTGCGGCGTCCTGCCACAGTCGGCCAATCACCCCTTCAACATCACCAACTCCGTTGGTGAAGCGAGTTCCAAGACAGGATCTCGACATCGGACCGTTTCTGGCCGGCCTCGCCGCCGAACACGAGGATGCGGTTTGTTTTTGCGGCGCTCGTAAGAAGAGCAGTTACCTGACGGCCCGCATTCACGAGTTCCTGCGTAGCTGTCTGACCGGCCTTGGCTTCCACCACAGTGAGCTTGCGCCCTTCCTCAATGACGATGTCGGCCTCGAGACCCTGTCGATCGCGGTAGAAATACAAACCGGTATGTTCGCCGCGATTGAGCCGATGCTTGAGAATCTCCGAAAGAACCCATGTTTCGAAGATGGGGCCGCGTAGCGGGTGCAGGCCAAGCTGCGCTGGTTCGCGGATCCCTAGCAGCCAACACACAAGGCCCGTATCGTAAAAATGCAGTTTCGACGCCTTGACCAGGCGCTTGCCGATGTTTCCAAAATACGGCTGCAGACGAAACGCGATAAACGTGGCCTCGAGAATCGACAACCAAGCCTTGGCGGTCGGTTGCGAGATGCCCGCATCAAGCGCCAGCGACGAGAGATTGAGAAGTTGCGCAGTACGGCTCGCGCACAATTGCACGAACCGTTGGAAGACGGCAAGGTCGCCGATGTTGGAAACCAAGCGAACGTCGCGCTCCACGTAGGTGCGAATGTACGAACCTAGCCATTCACTTGGCTCAAGCCCCTCATCGAGGATGCGCGGGTAGCCGCCGGTGAACATCGTCTCATCCAGCGAATTGGGATGTCGGCCAAAGCGAAGCGATTCGTTCCGCGCCAATGGCAGCAGATGAAGGATGGCGGTTCGGCCTGCAAGCGATTGGCTGACAGATTCCATCATGGTCAGGCTCTGCGAACCCGTAAGGATCCAGCGCCCATGCTGAGGGTTGTCATCGATGATTTGCTGCAGGTACGAAGTCAGGTCGGGAACGCGCTGAATCTCGTCGATTATGGCCCCCTTATCGAACTGGGATAGGAATCTACGAGCGTCCGACGCCGCGAAGGCCCGAACATCGGGGGCTTCCAGGTTGGCGTAAGCCAGCTTGGGGAAAACCATGCGGCACAACGTGGACTTCCCGCTCTGACGGGGGCCGGTCAGCGTAATCGCGGGGTAGCGTCTCGCCGCGGCACGGAGTTTTGGGGCTAGGTCACGTTCGATCATGGCTGAAAGCATATATCCCCAGATCGGCTAATTCAAGATCGTACTTTTAATCAGCCGAGGCGACCTTCTGGCGGCCCGTCCCAGGTTCGTCAGCGCGCCACTGGGGCCGGCTCGCGGACTCGCTAGGCCGTCGCCGACTTGCGTTAGTCCCCCAGGGGGTGGATCCGTTGCGCCTGTGCCTCTGCCCAAGCCAGCCACTGGTCCAGCGTTTGACCTTCTCGCCGCTGGTCAATGGGCACTCGCCCAAACCGCCGCACCTCCTCGATGTAGTCGGTCACGACGCAGTATTCGCGCAACGCCGCGGCGGCTTTGATCATCGCCTCTACGCGTTGCCTCTCCGCAGCCATCGCCTGTTCGTGTTCCCACTCCCGCTTCCGCTGGGCTTCCTCCGCTTCACGTTTTTTCCGCGCCTGACCAATCAACTCGATCACGTCAGCGACGGCCTTCCGCACCAGCAGGTTGATTGCCTCGTCACTGGACACGTCAACTCGGCCGCCGGGCGTGAGGTCCAACTCACCGGTGGGCAGATCATCCCATTTCGGGATTTTGGTCCACGAGCACCGCTCCTTCTCGCGTAGCTCTTTGTCGCTCGGGACATACTCGACCTTTCTAGTTATCTCTCGGATGTGCAACTTGACGCGATCGCGGCCGTCGCAGGCGTACGTACCGCGGCCCTGATGGTCCTCGGTGATCTCGACTTTCAGGTCCTGTGCCTCCAACGCCTTGAGGAACCGATCCATCACCACGAGCGCTGGTTTGAACATCGCTTTGCTTGCCTGAACATCAAGGCGTTGACGGTCGTTCCTCGACGGGCGGCCATACGGATCGAGTGCCTCCGGCGGACGTCGCGTGTTTTGAATCAGGGGATGCGGCCGCGTGAGGCGTAGTTTGATCGTCTCCATACTGGAAGGCTGAGCGGGCGCTGCGTGATTCCCGAGGTCGCTCGCGGTGGACTGACGTGGGCCGGGATTGGCAAGTGATCGCTTCGCCACGGGAAAATCCTCGTTCTTCTCGAACTCGATTTTGGTGTCGCTGGAGCCGGGCGCCCCACTGTGACATAATAATACTCGTGGCCTGGCATTAACCAAATTGGTGTTGGGCAGTTTCCGGCGTGGCGACTGTCGATCGAGAAAAGCTTTACGAACAGGTCTGGACAATCCCCGGCGCGCGACTCGCGACTCTCAACGGGATCTCAGACGTTGGGCTTGCGAAGGTCTGCAAGCGGTACAAGATTCCGCGACCCGATCGCGGGTATTGGGCCAGGATTGCCGCAGGGCAGAGGGTGCGAAAGACGCCGCTGCCGAACGTTAGGGGCGACGATTACGCGACTGTTCGCATGCAAGGGTGGGACGTGCCCGACGAGATCGTTCAGTTGGAAGCCACGACGGCGCCGGAGATGCCCTCACCGCCGAGTCTCGTAGTTGATTCTCCCACTGCACCTCACGCCCTGGTTCTGGAAGCACAGGCGCAATTGGAAACCGCGGAGCCGGATCAGAACGGTCTGCTTCGAACCGATGCCTTGTCGGCGCCGGTCATCCGGGTGTCTCCGCCGTCCGTTCCGCGCGCATTGGCACTCCTTGGGTCGCTCATCACGAAATGGGAAGCCAGGGGCGGGACCGTGGTTGTCGGGGCTGTGGGAGGCATCAAAACGGCGCTGGCCATCGGCCCCGATGAGGTGAGTTTCGAACTGCATGAAGAAGTGGACGAGGCAAAGCCCGTGTCCGACCCATCCCGACTGACTGGCCGCCTCGCTGCCATCATCGATGGTGCGGGCATTCGCCGCCGGTGGGCCGACCGAAAGACGCAGCGCCTCGAGAAAGTGATCAGCACGCTCGTTACCACCGCGGCTCAAGCGCTGGAGATGAAGAAAGCAGAGCGGCTCGATGCGGAGTGTGTGGAGCGACAGAAAAGGAGGGTTTACGAACTTCGCCGCGCCGCGGTAGCCAACAAAGACCTAGACTTCGGTCGACGCCAGAAGCTCATGGAGTATGTCAACCGTTGGCACGACGCCGAACGGATCCGCCACTATTTGGCGGCGCTTCAGGCCGCTCTCGATGGTGACAAGATCCGCCCCGTAAACGAGGAAGGCTTCCGGGAGTGGTTCGAGTGGGCGAAGCACTACGCAGACTCGATCGATCCCATCGTGCAGGCCGAGCCTCCGGAAGAGAAGCCCGCGGGCCCGCGGAACACGCCGTCGGCGGAACTCGACCTCACACGGCGTGCTCACGCTTTCGTTTCGAGGCTGAAGATATCGGATTCCGACGGACTCGCTGGCGTAACGGGTGATCAATTGCGTGGCGCAAGCGGGTACTTTGACCGGGAACTCTGGGTCGAGATTTGCCGAGTGCTTGAGGGGCTCGGCTACGACACCGCGAAATAGAGAACAGTTCCGTTGGTACTGATTACCAGCCGGGCCTCCACACCTGGACTGATGCTTACTGTTGCGGACAGCGTGCGCCAGTCGTCGGTTGGGACCACCAGCTCTGCTCGAGGGCGCGTTTCTGTGGAATGTATTGGCCGACGCGGTGGTTTGCACCAGGGGTCACGAATTGTCCCTTTCCGCAAATGCTGTTTCGCGATTGGCCGGATGGAACACCAGACGCTCTGGCCGATCCGAAGGATGTAGTGAATTGGCGCGCGATAATGTTCTGAATGAGTTACCAAGTTCGATAACACATCGATGTTTCCTGCCCCCACGGAGTTCGCGCCGCGGCCAGGCGTGCGGAGTTCTTGGGTTGTGAGGCGACCGTGCCTCCGCTCGCTTACTTTGAAAACCAAACGGCCTTTTTTTGCAACGCTCCCGAAGGTTGAAAAACTGGCTTTCAAAGCACTCGCGACGCGGGCACGATGTGCACATTGGGTGCGCGCAACGCGGGATGTTGGACCATCCGAGTTCGCTCACTCTAAGGTGAAGATTGGAGGCGGGGGGAACTGGCAACTGCGCCAACTACCGAGCATCCCTGGAAATCGCTTCAACCTATTGATAACAAACGACTTACGGATTAGACAGCCTCAGCACTGGCACAGGTCGAATTGCGCACTTTAGAATGCACGAGTCGCAAGTTATTGTCAATAAACGACTTACAGATGGAGACGGGGGGAATCGAATTCCGTGTCCCCCTGTTTCGTAAGTACTGCAATGACAACTACTTAGCTCATAAACATCGGCGGGTGCAGCGTTTACGAATAGACTACACCAGACTACTCTTGACCGTTGGAGCCGTTCAAAGACTGCATTTACTGGGCACTGACTGGGCACACTTGGGCCGGGGGTCGAATCTCCCCCCCGCCCATCGGCGGCGTCAGAGCCCCACGAATTGGCCAAAAAAAAGGGTTCAGATCGAGTTTACTGGGCACTCACTGGGCACACCTTTCGCGGAACGGTTGCCTCAGATTCACTGAGGGAGCTCGGCCATTAACGCGACGAGCCCGACTCCATAGTGACGCCCGAATTGACGCGGGTGCCGAACTCGTTGAGAGCAAGATACAGCCCGCCGGGCACGTCCTCTGTCGGAGTTACCCCCAATCCGATCACGATGACACCGTCAGCCCTTCCGCTTGTAGGTAGTATTCTCCGGTCGGAAGGGTTTCTCGCTGGCGGTATCCTGAACGGCAGGGCGTTACGAGGCATTCTCCGCCGGGTGGACCACGGTGGGCTATCACGCCAACACACCCGGCAAGAAGAACTTCGGCTTTGCGTGAATTCTCGGAGACAGCCTCCGACTTTTCCGATATGATCTGACGCCATGATCCCGCGAGAGCGACATCTAGCCGCCGTCCTGAACCTGCTCCGGCAGTTCCCCATCGTAGCTATCCTGGGAGCCCGGCAGGTGGGGAAGACGACCCTGGCCTTGGAGATCCTGAAGCGGGCCAAGCCCTCCGGCGAGCGGTTTGACTTGGAGGACCCGGCCGATCTGGCTCGTCTTTCCGATGCTCAGTTGGCCCTGGCCGACCTGAAGGGTCTCGTGGTCATCGACGAGATCCAGCGCCGGCCGGACATCTTCCCAGTGTTACGAGTGCTCGCTGACCGCCGACCGCGTGGGTCACGGTTTCTCGTCCTGGGTAGCGCGTCTCCGGAATTGCTGCGTCAATCGTCGGAGACGCTCGCGGGGAGAATCGCGTTCTATACTCTTGACGGCTTCGGTCTCGATGAGGTTGGTGTCGAAAAGCTCGATCGCTTGTGGTTACGGGGTGGGTTCCCGCTGTCGTTCCTGGCCCGCACCCATGACTCCAGCTTCACTTGGCGACAGAGCTTCATCCGTACTTTTCTCGAACGCGACATGCCCCAGTTGGGCGTGCGTGTGCCGGCATCGACGCTATCGCGATTCTGGTCGATGCTGGCCCATTATCACGGTCAGGTGTGGAACGGCGCCGAGTTCGCCCGCGCGTTCGGCGTAAGTGACAAGACCGTGCGGCACTACCTGGACACGCTCCACGCCGCGCAGGTGGCGACGGTGCTGCAACCCTGGCATGAGAATGTCCGCAAGCGGCAGGTGAAGTCGCCCAAGGTCTACGTGCGGGACTCGGGCGTCCTGCACGGGCTGCTCGGGATCCGGGAACACCGGGATCTCGAACGGCACCCAAAGGTCGGTGCCTCCTGGGAAGGCTTCCTGCTGCAGCAGGTCGTCGGGCACCTCGGCGCAAGCGCCGATGAGTGCTTCTTCTGGGCCACGCACTCTGGCGCCGAGCTTGATCTGCTTTGGGTCCACGGTCGCCGCCGCTGGGGGTTCGAGTTCAAACGTACGTCGTCGCCCAAGCTCACAAACTCGCTCCGCACGGCCATCGACACGCTCGGTCTTCAAAAGGCATTTCTCGTACACGCTGGCGACAAGACGTTCCCGGTGCACAAGCAGGTCACCGCGGTAGCCGCAGCGTGCCTCCTCGAGGATGTCGGTTGAGCCGGGCGAGGAAAAGGCGAATGCCTGAAAGACGCAAGAGAACAAAGCGGCCCAGGTTGAGCAAGAGACCGCTTGCTGCGCTCATCGCGGACGCGACCGTGGATTGCTACAACGAATCGGAAGCGGTTACCGGCTTCTTCACGATGATCGAGGATCACCTGGAAGTTCCATTTGCCGCTGTGGTTCTGGGTGTGGATGTCGAGGTGACGGGCGTCGAGCTGACGGAGCGTGAGGAGATTGTCGCGGTTTGCGTCCGTGGCAAGCAACAACAGCGGATTCCGATTTGCGATCTACCTCTGCCGTCGCCACCGGGTGGCGCACCAATTTGTCTGTAAACGAGGTTTGGGATGACTCGCGATTTCACGTTTTATGCACTTTCTGCGAGGGGTGCAATGGTGGCCCTTACGGC
>JAGVHG010000092.1 GCA_020056715.1 Phycisphaerae bacterium
CAAGACCTCCATAACCGCGAGCGCCGTACACGGGGCGATGATGGGCGTATCGTAGAACAATAGCCCGATATTGGCCGGATTGACGCCTTCGACGTCCTTATACGGGTCGATGCAATACTGTATCGCGGGGGTATCCAGTCCAAGCGGCAGCGGCAGGTTGAGGAGGATCCCCGTGACCGTGCGGTCGCCATTCAATTCACGAATCAGGCCGCGGATGTCGTCCTCGCGGGCATCGGCCCCGAGCGTGTGCAGCCGGTAGGTGATGCCGACCTCGTGGCACCGCTGCCGTTGCGAACGGGCGTAGATTTCGCCCGCCGCCGGGTCCCCGACCAACACGGCGTCGAGACTCACCCCCACGCCCTTGTCGGCGAGGGCGCGGACCGTGAGCGCCGTCTCCCGCTTGATACGCTCCGCGAGCGCTTTGCCGTCGATGATTCGTACGCCGGTCATGGTCTTTGCACCGAGCGGCAGGTGTACCACACCAAGTCATCGAACGCCAGCTCGAAGGCGTAGGGTCTGCTCCGCGGACCATTCCGTAACGCCCCAAACGTCGATCGGTGGTGCCACGACGTGGCATGTTGAAAACACAATGGTCCGCCCAGTGGACCCTACGGGTCTCTATGATGATCGCATCGGCAGCACGCAAAACGCTGAGTCGTTCACGGGTCACGGGGCCGATAACGCGGACGGCCAGACCCGGACCGTCGAGGCCGTGGTTTCTTGCAGGGCCGTTCAGCGGTGTCACCGCACGGGCACGACTGTAGATCCGCACGTTCCAATGGCCCATTGGGATGAATGGCGTGTCGCACCCCGGATGGCGTCGTGATTGGGGTCCGGACATCATGGGTGTGACATGATCGCGATGACGGTGATTTGCTTTTGCTTTGGTCCGTAGCACCAAAAGAGCCGGTACGCGCTGGGCGTCTTGTTCTGCACGTAGGCCTCGAAGACTTTTTGTTTGGGATCGTACGGATGTTCGAGCGAGTCGTAATCGTGGGTATGAAGGCCGGGGTGTCGCGGATCGGAGGCCAGAAGTTGGGCGCACTTGTGGACCTGCTTGAACAGTCCTTCCTGTTTGCTCGATTTGGTCCGCTTCGCCGTAGCGCGTGTAGCGGCGGCCTCTTGTGCAGCGAACTTGATTGACTCGTATTGCGATTGAGCCTCTGGCAACCAAACGAGTTCAAAGCTCATTCGTCATCCGGAATGCTGTCAGCGAACTTCGCGTCTGCCGCGAGATTCGGCGGTCTCTTAGAGAACTGTCCCGCCTTGGCCTGTGCAAGCCCCCGGCGCACCGACGCCAACGCCTTCTTGTTCTTGTAAAGCCACGCCTCGTGCTCCGGGACCACCTGGGCGAGGGTCACCAAAACCTCGGTATCGCTCACTGGGGTGACAAGCACCATACGGTCGGCGAACTTGGCGTCGAGCGTGACACGGCCCTTCGAGTCGGCTTTCTTCGTCATTCGTATTGCTTTCGTCGCGGCCATATTGAAAGTATCGCCCACTTTCCCACATTTGTCAAGTGGGAAAGTGGATAGATGGCGCGGTCCGAAAATATAGCCATTACTGAGTGCCGAACCCTGGGTTCACCGAATCAGATCTGGCCGCTGCGGATCAGACGGCGTTCGACAATGTGGGGACTACGGTCCGCATCTCAATCGCTGCCGAGCTGGAATTCCCGGTTTGAATGGTCTATTTACTTTTGTCTCGGACTGTCTCATCACCCTCGCGAATCTTTAAGTCATCGTCTGAAAGTGCAAGTTGGGTGGAATCGACATTCAAGCTACTGGGGAACAACGTAGTAGTAGGAAAAGGATACTGCAAACCAAAAACGGCCTCCCGCGCCGGAGGTTTTGCAATCGAGACGGAGTCGAAGACTTGCGTAACCTCAAGGTTGGCCTTCACATAGTCTAGCATCGCCAAGACTCGATCAGGATTTTCGGGATCTCGTATCTCGACTTTGTGAACGACATTCCAGCGGGAACCGACAGTCACCCCATGAACTCGGCCGACGTTCAGAACGATCTGGTCGGCTGTAATAATTCGGGCAATGCGCGCCTTGTCAGGCGTCGTTTCAGGCGTATTGATAGTGTTGGGTTCATGGCCGGATCACCTTGCATTCTTTCAACGGAAACCTTCCCACGTCATCCACGTAGTTGCCTGCGACGGAAAGCTGATAGTTTGGCATGTATTGCACAGGCCAAAGCGCGATTTGAACCGATTGATTCGCGAGTAGAGGCTCGGGGTGAGCGTGTTCGAATTGTTCGGCAGCGCTATCGTGGTCAAGCCGTATTCTTAGCAGCAGGCGGGAGATTCGATGCTCGCTTTCGTTCTTGAGCACAATAACCTCATACTTTGTCGTCGAGGCGATGCTCTTCGAGTCGAGTTCATTAGTTGTTTCGTCATGGGGAAGTACTTTTCTCTTGTACGAGGCCGGGTATTCATAGGCCTTATTGACCCGGAATTTCGGTGGGCTTGCCAAATCGAGTTGCACCACCTCAATATTGGGACCGTGGACGCCCGCACCAAATTGGAGCTGCAGTAAATTGCGAGTCATCCCAAACTGCCTGTATGTAATCGCGAGGTAGGCCGACGTTAGGAGCGCGGTAAGTAACGCGCTTAGTAATATTCCGTAATCTTTAAGCTATTGCTTGGCGCTGTCCGACCCGTAAACCGAAAACCCCGCCGTCAAAGCGATCAGTACACTCCATCCAACTACGATTGTAACTACGCCTTGCGACCTCATTGCGCCACCCGAAGAAACGCTCCGCGAAAACTGGGATAGAGCTTTACCTCCTCTATCCGTTCGGGCAAACCATGAGTCAGCGAACTATTCCCACTCTATGGTGGCCGGGGGTTTGGAAGAAATGTCGTAAACAACGCGGTTTACGCCCTTCACTTCATTGATGATCCGGTTTGAGATACGGGCGAGTAGTTCATAGTCAACATGAACCCAGTCGGCGGTCATAAAGTCGGTGGACTCGACGAAGCGGACGGCCACGACGTGCTGGCCCGCGTAGCTGCGCTCGTCGCCCATGACGCCGACCGTGCTGACGGGCAATAGGACGCCGAACGCCTGGGCGATCTTGTTGTACCAACCGGCGGCGCGGATTTCCTCGATGATGATCGCGTCGGCGGCGCGGAGGACGCGCAGCCGCTCACGTGTGACCGGGCCGATGACACGAACCGCAAGACCCGGTCCGGGGAACGGATGCCGCCAGACGATCTCTTCGGGCAATCCCAGGTGCTCACCGACACGGCGGACCTCATCCTTGAATAGATCGCGGAGTGGTTCCACCAACTCGAAGCCCAACTCCGCGGGCAATCCGCCGACATTGTGATGAATTTTGATGTTGGCCGCCTGGCCGCCGACGCTGTGTCCGGACTCGATGACGTCCGGATAGAGCGTCCCCTGGGCGAGAAAGCGGGCGTGCTTGATCTTTTTCGCTTCGCTTTGGAAGACATCGATGAACTCGTGGCCGATGATGCGACGCTTCTCCTGTGGGTCGGCGATGCCGTCAAGCCGCTCAAGGAAGCGATCGACGGCGTCCACTACGCGAAGATCGATCTTAAAGTGCTTTCGGAAGGTGGACTCGACCATGTCCACCTCGCCGCTGCGCATCAGACCGTTGTCGACAAAAATGCAGGTGAGGCGGTCGCCGATGGCTTCGTGGATGAGGGCCGCGGCGACGCTGCTATCCACTCCGCCGGACAGGCCGCAGATCACGCGATCGGTTTCACCAACCTTGCGGCGGATCGCCTCGATGCCGTCCTTGACGACGTTGCCGACCTGCCAGTCGCCGGTGCAGCCGCAGATGTCGTAGAGGAAATTGCGGATGATCTGACCGCCGCAGGGGGTGTGGGTGACTTCGGGGTGGAATTGGACGCCGTAGACGGGTTTGGTTTTATGTTTCGCGGCGGCGTAGGGGCAATTGGCAGTTCTCGCCAACGGGACGAAGTCGGCGGACAGTTCCTTAACGATATCGCCGTGGCTCATCCATACGGAGGTTTGGAGGGGCACGTTGGCGAGCAACACGTCTTGATCGACCACTTCGAGCGGGGTCCGTCCGAATTCCCTCGAGGCACCCGCCTTCACTTCGCAACCGAGCATGTCGCAAGCGAGTTGCAGTCCGTAGCAAATCCCAAGGATCGGCCAACCGCTGTGCAGGACTTCGGGGCGGCAGCGTGGGGCGTTCTGGGCGTACACGCTCACCGGGCTGCCGGAGAAAATCAGGCCGATGGTGTTGTGCTCGCGTAGCTGTTCAACGGTGACATCGGGCGGCACGATGACGCTGTGGACGTGGTTTTCACGGACGCGGCGGGCGATCAATTGGGCATATTGGCCGCCGAAATCGAGGATGACTACGGTTGCGGGCTGCATCGACCCTCCGTCAAAAGTGCATGTTTAAGGGAACGATAAGAAACTCGTGTAATTTTTCCAAACCGACCCACCACGCGAGCGATACTCCCGCAAGCATTGGCGGTATCCCCAACGTACAAAACGCCATGACGCGGCTGCGCGTCCTCGCGGGGGCAGTTGCACCAAGACGGATGAGCCAGAACCACCACAGGGTCGCGGCCAAGCCGACGAAAGCGCCTGCGATGAGCGTTAGCCCTCGGTGCGTAGGATACCACCCCCCCCTGCTCATTTGGCCGACGAACGCCAAGGGTCGCAGGAGGCAGATGACGATTCCGACGAGCGCGGGAATCCACCAGGCCGTGCCGTATAGAAACGCCGCCGACATCCGTTGTTCACCGCGGTACGCCGCCGTATGGGCGAGGGCGACACCCGTGCGGATCAAGAGGATAAGAAGCCACATCAGCAGGAGTACGGTCAGTCCCGCGATGACGGAGGCGATCATGGATTGTGCGGGGTTCCACCATAAATCGACAGGGATCTGTGGGGCTTGTCCCGGCGGGAGCGGGCGCGGAGCGGTCGCTACGTGCAGCCAGCCGCGGCCCGCCGGATTGATCGATCCACTCGGCTCAACAACCGGCGACGCCCCGACCTCGCGCCAACCGACACGCGTCGCTTGGAACCCGGCGATGCCCAGGGCAAGCCAGAGAGCGTTAATCCGCGAGAACCGTTTAGCGGCCGCCGAAGTGCGCATGAGGGCCATATGCTTGAGACGTTCCGACCCGGCGAACCAGATCCAGCGGCACATGGTCCACCAACCGGGATTGCCTTGGGCGTAGGCCTTGGCGTAGGGGGTAACGTCGGCGCCGGTAACGCGGTCGTCGCCGAAGTCGAAGTCGCAAAGCGGGCAGCGCTCGGCGTCCGGCGGATCGACGCGCTGACCGCAGGCTGGACAACGAGAGACCAAAGGACGCGTATCTGTTATCGCGTTCATCCTCCCGCCGAAACCGCGTCGGTGGGTTCATCGACCGGCGGCTCAACCCACCGTTCGGCGTCGTGATCGTACCCTAACGCCTGACGACTGAGTCGACCGTCGCTTTCCATCACCGTCCACGGCGGAGTCACCACGGCGCTAACCGGAAAAAATACGGTATTAAGCAGGAACCGTCCGCGCCAATAGAAAAGCTGAAGATAGTCTTCGCCGGTCCAGGCGAAGCGACCGTCGTCACTACCCTTGTCCTCGAAGGGATCCTCGAAATAAAGCGGCCCGTGGGTGACGCCCATGTGTTCGGCGCGGAGTTCGTAAAGATCGTAGTCCCGTTGGCGAGCCGTCGGTGTCGTTTTCGCCGCGCGAGCCCCTTCGACCGAGGCGGTGGTCATCTCTTGTTGTCCCGCCAGTTCGTCTCGGAAGGGTTTGACCATCAACTGGCAACCGCTCAGCATTACCGTGGACACGAGTAGTCGGGTGGCCCACCTCCTTTGGAGGTGGGGGACACGATGATCGTGTGCATGTCGCTGAGCGCATATCATCGACTCCCCCAGGTCCGAAGGACCTGGGCCACCAGACCCGTCGCTTGCGCTACGGGTTCGGATAGGGTGCGGGCGACGACTGACGAGGACGCTATTCATTTCCGTATTCGAAGGCATAGTTCGTTGACTCCTTTGTGATAACCACATCGTGGGGATGGGACTCGACGACGCCGGCCGTGGTCACACGGGTGAAGGTCGCCTCGGTCCGCAGTTCTTCCACCGTTTTAGCGCCGCAGTAACCCATTCCGGCGCGAAGTCCTCCGACCATTTGATAGACAAAATCAGCCAAGGGTCCACGGAATGGGACTCGGCCCTCGATGCCTTCGGGCACGAGCTTACCCTTGGAGGTGGTAGCCGACTGTCCGTAGCGCTCGGCGGAGCCTTTGACCATGGCCCCGAGCGAACCCATGCCGCGGTATTCCTTGAAGCGGCGACCCTTCCAGGTCACCGTTTCTCCGGGGGATTCCTCCAGCCCGGCGAAGAGGGAGCCAATCATGACGGTATGGGCCCCGGCGGCGAGTGCCTTGGTGATGTCACCGGAGTGCCGGATTCCGCCGTCGGCGATGACGGGGATGCCCGCGGGACCGGCGACGGAGGCGACGTACATAATGGCCGTGAGCTGCGGTACGCCGACGCCGGAGACGACGCGGGTGGTGCAGATGCTCCCAGGCCCGATGCCGACCTTGAGGCCGTCGACGCCGGCGTCGATGAGGTCCTTCGCCGCTTCGGCGGTGGCGATGTTCCCGGCGATGATTTGAATCTGATAGCGTCTGCGAAGCTGCTTAACGGTTTCGAGAACGTTGTCGCTATGGCCGTGGGCGGTGTCCACGACGACAACATCCACACCGTGGGCGATGAGGGCCTCGACGCGGTCGTATTCGTGGACACCGACGGCGGCGCCGGCGCGAAGCCGACCGCGGGCGTCCTTGCAGCTTCCGGGGAACTGGCGGCTACGCTCGATGTCGCGCATGGTGATGAGGCCCGCCAGCTTGTTGTTTTTGTCCACCAATAGGAGCTTCTCTACCTTGGCGCGGTTGAGGATTTTCGCGGCGTCCTCGAGGGTGGTGTCGGGCGGGCCGGTGACCAGGTCTTGCGCGGTCATCACCTCGCGGATCTTGAGGTCGTCGCGTTCGAGGAACTTCATGTCGCGGCTGGTGATGATGCCGACGAGCTTCCCATCGTCGCCGACGATGGGCACGCCGGAAATGTTCTGCAGCGACATGACCTCCTTGGCGCGGGCGACGGGGGCGTCGGGGCCAAGGGTGACGGGGTCGAGGATGACGCCGCTTTCCGAGCGCTTCACCTTGTGTACCTCGCGGCACTGCGCCTCGATGGAGAGGTTCTTATGGATGATGCCGATCCCGCCCTCCTGGGCGATGGCGATTGCCAGGCGCGACTCGGTGACGGTGTCCATCGCCGCCGACACGAGGGGGATATTCAATCGGATGTCGCGAGTGAGCAGCGTGCCGACGTCGATCTGGTCGGGCAGGACGGTGGACCGGCGGGGGACGATCAGGACGTCATCAAACGCGAGCGCATCGGGGATGGTGAAGCTCTTCGCGGCCCGCGAAAGGGGATGTCCGGCAGCCATGATACGGGTACCTTTCGTTCTTTGAGTACCTGGGGCTTCCCTTTATGGGACGGGCGTGGTTTCGTCAAGGGGCGGAAAGGCTTGGGCAACTCGCGGACGTAGAATATTATATGAAGATGCCTTTCTGTGCCTTTGTTCTGCCGGCCCTGGCGTTGACCACTGTCGGCTGCGCCGCCATGCCCAAGTCCTCGGTATCCCCCGCGCCTGCGCAGGTCTCGGACGGGTACGTCGAGCTATCGGCCTACTTTCCACGGGTCGTGCGCGCGGAGCGAAGGTACGAGCGTACGAATCCATCCCGTCGTGGCGAGTCGCCCGCGCCCTACGTTCAGAGCGAGGTTGAGAACGGCCGAGTGGAGGGTTCACTGGTGGGTCGGGTAGAATGGCCTCTGTCGGGGTATTTGGATCGGCATTCGGATCGTCCGGATCGACCGCGTATGAAGTGGCCAAGTCCACCGCGAAAGGGGACCGAGGCGCTTTTCGCGGAGTTCGACCCTCCCATCGCGGAGTGGCCTGCGAGCGTGCGTGCGGGTGCGCCGGTGGAGTGGCAGGCGAAGATGACCGTGTATGACCGTCAGGGCGTGCCCTTCGTCCAGGGGTCGGCTGCTCGGCGGGTGTGGTGGGAGGGGAACGAAACGATTGAGGGAAACGGTGTAACCAACGTGGACTGCGTTCGGCTGCGAGCGGAGACGGATTTATACTTCGGCTGGTGGGCGAGCTTTCGGCTGCGGGAGACGGTTTGGCTTGCGGAGGGCGTCGGTATTGTTCGTCGCGTCGAACGCATCAGCGGGCGGGCATTGCTGCTCTTCCTATTCGACTCGGAGCATCAGTACGTGCTGAAGGCACATGAGATCGAAGCGTCCAAAACGGAGGCTTCTTCCTCCCCGCGTCGGTGGGCGCGATTGGCGGTTTATCTGGACCGGAGCATTCCTCGTCCTCGCGTCGGCGGATTGGCGGTAGAATGGGCGACGGAGTCGGACCACCGGGCCCTCTCCACCGTCGGCAAGGTTGATTGATGCACCGAGATAAACATAGATTAGTTGCGGCCCCAACGAGCGGCGTCATGCGTGCATCAACTTTCGGTCAACCCGGCGATCGTTGCAGCGTGGAGTTCCGCGTGCGCTATGCGGAATGCGACCCTATGGGGTATCTGCACCACGCGAAGTATTGGGAGTATTTCGAGCACGTCCGTACTGAGCTGCTTCGGCAGAACGGCGTTCGCTATCGCGACTTGGAAGTGGAAGGGGTCTTGTTCGTCGTATACAAGGCTGCCTGTAAGTACCTGTTGCCCATCCGCTATGACGATCTCGTCACGGTGACAGTGCAGGTCGCTCGGATCACGCGGACGCGCGTGGATCACACCTACGTTGTGGACCACGAAGGGAAGCGGGCGTGCGAGGCTTCGACCACCCTGGCCTGCGTGGGGCGCGACGGGCGACCAGTTTTGATGCCCGACGCGTTGTGGTTGAAAGCGTAGCCGAGGTCTGTTTTGTCGGTACTTGTGGCCAATGATTGCTTTGGTAAACTAGGGCACTTTCGGTGGAACCCCTCGGGCTGGGGTAAGTCCTAACGACGGCCACAATCGCGGTATAACAGAGGGCGCCATGAGCAACATCGGATACAACCCAAGTCGGGTGGGGCTTGATCGTTGCGGCCTACGCGGGTGCGGCGAGGTCTACTGGAACCTCCCTCCGACAGTGTTATACGAACACGCGCTGCGGGCCGGCGAGGGGACGCTGGCCGACAACGGGGCGATCGTCTGCACCACGGGCGAACACACCGGGCGATCACCCGACGACAAGTTCTTCGTCGAGGAACCCGGCTCGCGGAACGAAATCCTCTGGGGGAAGTTCAACGCCCCGATCAGCGAGGGGCACTTCGATCTGTTGCACCGTCACGTCATCGAGCACTGCCGCGGACGGCGGCTGTACGTGCGGGACATGTTCGCCGGAGCGAATGAGGCCACGCGCGTTCCCATCCGCATCATCACGGAATCCGCGTGGCATAATCTTTTCGCGGCGCAGCTCTTCATCCGACCGGCGTCCGGTTCGACGGGCAATCCCGATCCACAGTTTACCGTCTTGAACGTGCCGACGTGTGAGGCCGACCCCGGCATCCATGGTACGCGTTCCAAGACGTTCATCGTCATCCATCTTGGGAAGCGCCTCGTGCTGATCGGCGGCACGGCCTACGCCGGCGAGATCAAGAAGAGCATCTTCACGATCATGAACTACCTGCTGCCCATGTCGGGCGTGCTTTCGATGCACTGCTCGGCCAACGTCGGTCGCGACGGGGACGCAGCCCTGTTCTTCGGCCTGAGCGGGACTGGCAAAACCACCCTCTCCGCCGATCCCGAGCGGCGGCTCATCGGCGACGACGAGACCGGCTGGAACGATCAGGGCGTGTTCAACATCGAGGGCGGCTGCTACGCCAAGTGCATCAAACTATCGAGGGAGTACGAACCACAGATCTACCAGGCGATTCGTTTCGGCACGGTGCTCGAAAACGTGGTTGTGAACGAGGCTACGCGGGCGATTGATTTCAATTCCGCGGCCATCACCGAGAATACGCGGGCGGCGTATCCCCTGGAGTATATTCCCAACGCCGTGATACCCAGCGTGGGCGGACATCCCAAGAACATCGTGTTTTTGACCTGCGACGCATTCGGCGTACTACCGCCGATCGCCAAACTGACGCCCGACCAGGCGATGTACCATTTTTTGTCGGGCTACACCGCGAGAGTGGCGGGGACGGAGGCCGGGGTCACTGAACCGCAGGCGACGTTCAGCACCTGCTTTGGAGCTCCGTTCCTACCCTTGCCGCCCCAGCGCTACGCGACCATGCTCGGCGAGCGGCTCGCGACTCACAATGCGCACTGTTGGCTGGTCAACACGGGATGGACCGGCGGGGGCGCCGGCGTGGGTCAGCGAATGAACCTTCGATACACCCGCGCTATGGTCACGGCGGCGCTTTCGGGGGAGCTTAACGGCGTAACCTTCGCCAAAGACCCCATCTTCGGTCTTTCCATTCCCCAATCATGCCCCGACGTTCCGGCGGACGTGCTCTCGCCCCGATCGACGTGGCCGAACCCGGCGGCCTATGACGCCAAGGCGAATCATGTGGCGGGTCTGTTCGCGGAGAACTTCGCGAAGTTCGACCGCGTGTCCGCAACAGTGGCAGCCGCAGGACCGAAGGTCGGCAAGCCGGTCTAGTTTTATTACCCCTCTCCCCCGCTTCGGGGGAGAGGGTAGGGTGAGGGGGCCGAGCTGCGCTCACGCAATCCGGATTTCTCTCCACATCGCACGATGTACCCTCACCCCCGGCCCCTCTCCCTGAGAGGGAGAGGGGTGAATGCCTCCCTCTCCCCCGTTTCGGGGGAGAGGGTAGGGTGAGGGGGCCAAGCATCGACGCCCATGAGCGTACGGATTCCTGATATCAGTGGCTGCGAATTACCGCCGATTCGTCGCCGTCAGCGATCGGCCGCGCCGCATCGCGACCACCGTTCCGACGCAGAGTAGCAGCAACGTCATGGCCGCAAGCCCCCAGGTTCCCACCGCCGGGATCGAGTAAGCACGATTGTCGAAGGACCAAGTTGCCACCCTGAAATGCTCTGCCGCAGGGGGAATCGCACGATTGTCGGCCGTGTTCCCGCCGAAGAGGACGGTCTCGGCGCGCACGTTGTCGAAGGCCATACCGAACCAGTAGAGGTTTCCTGGGCCGGTTTGGCCCTGCAAGAGCTGCCAAGAACTTCCGTCATAACTCCAGGTGTCGTGATATGTCGTGTCGCAGTTGTTTGACCCGCCGTAGAGCAGCGTCTCGCCGGTGGAAGCGTCAAACGCCATTCCCATCATTGTCCGCGGAGAAGGCGACGTTGAGACGGTCTGCAAAGTCCAAGTGCCCGGTCCGGACGGTGTTGGCAATTCCAATTCCCACGTCTCGTTGCTCAGAGTTCCACAAAGGACTGGAACTGTACGCCCACCGAACACGACCATGCGGTCCTGAAGTAGATCGTAGATCATCGCGGTTTCGGTCCGAGGGGTTGGGCCGGAATTCGTCGTGATGGAAGTCCACGTAGTCCCGTCCCAGGCCCAGACATCGTTTAGCAAACTCCCACCCGACCACCCTCCGAAAAGCAGAATGCGCTGCCGCAAGGCATGGTATGCCATACCCGCGGCGTGACGCGCCGTCGGTGCACAGTTTGCGCACATCTGCGTCCAAGTATTACCGTCCCATTCCCATGTGTCGTTGAAGTATTGCGGCGCATTATAGGGGGCGTTCCCCCCGAATAGAACAGTCTTGCACCGAGCCTGGTCGAAGCCCATCGAAAACGTGAAGCGTACACCCGGGCCGCCTCCTGAAGCGCGTAACGACCATGACGTTCCGTCCCATTCCCACGTGTCCTCGAACGCTTGCTGTTCATCGACGCCACCGTACATCACGACGACGTTGCGACAGGAGTCGTAGACCATCGCGTGATTTGAACGTGACGCAGGTCCGTCGACTGCAACAAGAGCCCAGTGCGGTTGGGCGTTGGCCGCGCCGATGAACAGAAACAAAAACAAACTGACTTCCAGAATTGTCTTTCTTGTCCGAAACATGTTCTTCTTCCTCCGTTGTTAGGTGACTGTTTGTGACGTATTAGGTGTCACTTTAACGGGGGGGGGGGGGGGGGGGGTTTAAAAA
>JAGVHG010000081.1 GCA_020056715.1 Phycisphaerae bacterium
AAGCCCTTGGAGTTCTCGCCACGCTTGATCGGGGATCAATCGTTTCAATAAACCGGGCCATTCTCGACGCTTGCCCTGAGCCTCGAAGGGATGGGGCTTGCGAAGACGACCCTCCCTGGTCATCTTCTTTCGCATACTCGCGTTCCTTTCTGCCACGGCCTGTTGTTGCGCAAGGTAACGTCGGCACAAAGGAACGCTTATTATTGGGCGAAACCATCACCAGACCCCAAGTTGCTTAACGGCGTTGCATGCCACCCGAAAATAACGGCTGCGTCTGATCACTAGATTCCTGGGTCCGGGGTAACTGTACAACCTTTTCTGACAAATGGTCGATAATACGGACGTTGCAGACTGTTGCGCACGGACTGCGACCGGACGATCGGGTACGGCGTAGAAATTGAGATGCGGGCCATGCGACGCCAATCCGACCCTGCGGCTGCGATATTGAACCCGAAGGTAGGGGCGGATATGCTTTACGTTGGAAAGCGACCCATTGGCCAACACCGTTCGGAGCGCGGATGATCACTGTCGCACCATGTAGACGGGTTTCCCCAGCCGCCTTCGTCGCGACCATGTCCGACGCCCCTTCTCGGGTCGCCGACGTCGCTGCTCGTTGGACGATGCTTCCCGGCGGACTGATCGACGGCGGGGAGATCGTCGTCCTTGCCATCAAGCCCTCCCTGTGG
Source organism: Phycisphaerae bacterium (assembly GCA_020056715.1). Classification (GTDB taxonomy): domain Bacteria; phylum Planctomycetota; class Phycisphaerae; order UBA1845; family UBA1845; genus SBAX01. The sequence continues at coordinate 687 of JAGVHG010000081.1, forward strand.
CGGCCGGTGTTCGATTCCGCCGCCGGGCTGGTGATCAGCGTCCTGCTCGCGGTGGTTTTGACCATGCTCGGTGTTCCCCTCCCCGGTTTGTCGGCGACGACGACCGCTCAACTCGTGCTCCTCATCGGCTTCACCGGCCTGGGACTCGCCATCGTTCGATGGACCACGACCTGGCACGTCCTGACCAATCGCCGCATCATCGATATCCACGGCGTGCGCACCCCGCGAATCGCCGCATGCCTCCTCGTCCACGTTCGCAACACTTATTTGCACGCCTCCGTGGCCGAGAAGGTGGCGCGCCTCGGCACTGTCACCTTCGTCACCGATGAAGCCGATCGTCTTCCACACCTTTGGCGCTCCATCGCCCACCCCGACGAGGTCCACGCCAAGATCCGCCGGGCCATCGAAAACGCCATCGATCAATCCTCCGTCGGCGTGTAGTACGATGAGCCGCAGGGCGGAATGTAATCCGCCGAAGGCGGAGCCTACCCCGTACCTCTGCGCCAACCGAAACATGCGGCTCATTCCGCCGAATCCGATGGAATTGTTGACCCGCGGCCTTGCCACTGTCGATGCAATCGATTCTGCTATCTCTTGCGCAACGGGCGCGCTATCGACCCCTTGCACGCTGCGAGACGCGGATTGGACTTGCTCACACTGGTCATCATCGGATTGTTCGTCGGTCTAGTCGGCGGAATGTTCGGCGTCGGCGGAGCCATCATTCTAATTCCCGCCCTGAACGAGGTTCTAGGTCCCAATCAGCACCTCTACCAATCGACGGCCATGATCGTCAATCTTTTCGTCGCCGTCCCCGCCGTCTATCAACATCACTGCGTGAGGGCTATCGAATTTGCGACCGTCCTGCGGATCATTCCAATGGCGGTCGCCTCGGTCATCGCGGGTGTTGCGGTGAGTGAACTGGGCATTTTTGCCGGCGAAGGCGAAGCCTACCTTCGCGGACTCTTCGGCCTCTTCCTTTTCGCCTGTGTTGCCTACGACATCTACCGCATGTGGCGAATAACCGGCGCCGCGGGAGCAGCCCCCGAAAGCGGCGCCGCTGCCCGACTCCGCTGGGTATCGCTCGCCGCGGTCGCCCTTCCCACGGGATTCGCCACCGGTCTGCTCGGTGTAGGCGGCGGAATCCTAGCGGTTCCTTTGCAACGACGCTTCCTACATACTCCCATCCGCACCGCGATCGCTAACTCCGCCGCGATCATCGTTGCCACCAGTCTCGTGGGGGCCATAGCCAAAAATTACGCCGTGATATCCGACGCCAAAAGTTCGAGTGAGCCGATTTTGCTGGCGTGCGTTTTGATTCCCACGGCCGTCGTGGGCAGTCTAGTGGGGAGCCGCTTAACGCATCGCGTGCCCGTGCAACTCGTCAAAGGAGCTTTTAACCTGCTTCTCCTGCTGGCCGCCCTACGTTTGACTCAAAGTGCCGTCCGATCACTTCACTGAACCGGCAAGGCCGCCTCGGCCTCTCGCGTCGCCGATCGGGTAATTTCCAATCGCAGGAGTCGATGGGTCGGTCCCGCGCTGTCGAACTGATGAATCTCCTCGCCCGACAGACTGAAGCCCACTCGCCGGTAGCAACGCAAAGCCGCAAGGTTGTCCGGGAAGACGATCAGTGCCACGCGTGTGGCATTTCTCCGCTCGAAGACTTCAACCAACAGCGCTCGTAACAGAATGCTCCCCATGCCTCGACCACGCTGGTCCGGACGCACGATGATATGCCCCAGCCACAGGTACTCGCCGCCTTTGCGCATCGGGTTAATTTCTCCATACCCCCAGGGCGGCCCCTCGCCGCCTTTGACCAGCACGAACGCCGAACCGCCGGGTTTTTTCCACCCCAGGATCTTCTCCGCCGTCAACGGCGGGTGCGTGCTGGGGGCGAGCCATCGAAGCTGTTGCTCCGTCTGGACCCATCGCGCAATCGTCGGGGCGTGCCAAGGTTGAAACGGCGTGAGTCGCCATCCATCGTCCAGGTACTTGCCGCGATCAGCGACCACGCGGCGGTCGAATGGTTCAGCAACCAAAGGTTGCGGTAAATGACACATCAGTTGGCGTCGTGTGGGACCGCGGCGAACGGATCGTCCCGCGTCTTCATCGACCGCTCCTTTGACTCACTTGGAAATGAAAAAACACAAACGGTCAAGACCCAAAGGGAGCCGGGGTGAACTGCCCGAGACTGGAGTCGAACCAGCACGTCCTTACGGACACAAGCACCTCAAGCTTGCGCGTCTGCCAATTCCGCCACCCGGGCGCCTGCTCCCCGGCGAGTCTACCCCCCCCAGCGCGGGAGTCAATCTCGCCCCGTGGTTCACCGAAGCGTAGCCCTTTGGCCCATGGTTTGAGTTTCAAACAGGCGTGGAGTGCCTTGATCCAAACTCGAAACGCCTGGCTAGAAAAAACCGGGGCGGCGGGCCCCCACCCGCCGCCCCTTGTACGTCAGGGAACTTGGGAACGTTCTTACGGAAAAACCAGTGAGTCGGTGGAGGAATACTTTCCCGCACCGGTGCCGAACGCGTCCTGACCTGGATAGGGGTTGACCGCACTCGACTCGTGAGGCGTATCCCCGTGGATCCGGCCATTCATGGTGTCCCACGCCGTGCCATCTATCACCGTATAGATGTTGTCGTTGTCGATCCCATTGGCGGGATCTCGAATAAAGTTCGCGTGGCCGTCGCCGTAGAGCGCGTTTTGGCCCTCACCGTTGGCCGAGCCGCCGTGGGCGGAGGAGTTGAACTTCCGCCAATTCTTCGGCGGGTCGTCCTTAGTAATTGGGCCGTTTGTCCCGGCGGTATCGAATGGGGGGTCCTTGGCAAAATCGGTGGGAAAATAGAACGGACCCTTGTCCGCCGCGACGATTTCACGGTTGTCGATGCCCTCACGCGGCTGTGTATCCCGCGGCCCGAACGGAACTTGGTACCCATAGCTGATATTCTCGTAGCCGGAGAAATCATAATACAATTCCAGGTTCTCGGTCTCGTCCTCCTTGTCGCCGCTGCTGGGGCAGATGAATTGCTTCACCGTGATGTCGCCCGATCGGACCAACATCCAGTACGCCCGCGTCACGGACATCGTATCACTGCCCTGGTCCGGAGCTTGCATCGTTTCCGATGTGGTGCTGATCCCCCGTTCGGTGCCCACCTCCCCGTTTATGCCGGGCACATTTGCTGATGTGGTGTTCGGGAGGTAGTCGATGCCTGTGGCGGAGTCGATCGCGCCGCGCTTAAACGGGGGACACATCCACTTTTCTTGGTTCTCGTTGGAGTAGATCTTCCCCGTTGTTCCAATGCCCTTCACGTTCGCCGCGCACACCAGCCGCTTGCTAAGCTCCCGAGCGCGCGACAAGCTCGGCAGCAAGATGGAGATCAAAAGCGCAATAATCGCGATGACCACCAGAAGTTCGATCAGGGTGAACCCTTTGAATCTCTTTTTGACCATGGTATCTCCTCTGCTCAATACGCTTAGCGGACCTGCCAGGGTTTTCCTGACAAGTGCGGCAAGCCCCTCATCCACTCCCTCGTGGCGAGGTGTAACGCGCCGCCCCTATGCCGCCAAACACTAACCCAATCTTCACTAGCCCGCGGAACGGCTGCTAAACTGAGCGGTCCCGCATGGGTACGCACCACGCGTACAATCCGCTACTCAAACGCAATAAAGATAACAATACAGCCCGTTCCCCGTGGACGGCGTGTACACACAAACCGGTAATCGTCCCACGCAACGGGATTTCAGCCGCAACCGTAAACGCAACCCCGCCTCGCTCCTGCGAGACGATGTCTCACTCCAACTATTCGTTACGATGCACGGTGAAGTTCAGGATTGACCAGAGGACTTAGGGGAAAGAATCCGAATAAAACAGTACGTATGGATGACTGATTTATCTTACAACTGTATCCGCTCAAACTAGCGGCATGGACTCCCCGGTCAAAACCTAGAACCTTCCTCACCTCGATTAAGTTTACTCGGACCTTTCCGTTGTGTCAACAACTAGAGACGAAAATCCATAAGATTTTTCGTGCTCTTTGCCGAGACGGGGATATCTCCCCTGTTTCTCGCCCCGTTAAAATATGTAAACTATTATCCTACAATTACTTATGATTAAATTTGCGTGTGACAGTGAGTCCGAGACCGGCCACGCTGAAGCCTTCAAGGACGTTATCCACAAAAACACGATCAAAGTCGGTAGATCGACCAAGGCCCCGGACTGCTGCTTTCGTATCGACTTGTTAGAGTCTAGTGCTCTGTTTGGCATGTCCGCTGGCGTCGATTACGCCGATCGCCCGGGCGCATCCATGTCGGTCCATCACCACGCGATGGAGATGATCGTTCGCCGTCTCGTGGTCCCAGTCCAGAAAGGAGAGAAACTCCTGCAGCGTCCGCACCGCCGCACCGGCGGCCAACGCGATCGGTTAGATGCTCTTCCGCTTCAAATCGGCCGTCAGACCCAGCACGTACGCCAGCAGGTGCCTGAAATTCGAGGCCCGCCCCAAATAAGGACGGAACATCTCCAACAGCGCAACCAACGCCGGCCGCAGGGATCGAATCTGATCCGCAGTCATTACCGAGTCTCCTGATTATTGGTGCAGGAGAGCGTGCTCCCAAAATCACCGTCAGGAAAGCCATTGGCTCGACATCTACAAAATCTTGAGCAAGAACAGCGCTGTCATGCTAGCCTTACTCTCCCAACGACGGTGGGTGGACGAGGGCGAGATTCGATCTCGGATATTGTCAGGCAATCCATCGGCGGGCATCATACCGCCGTGCGGAAGGTATCGGCCATCATCAAAGTCCGTGCCAAGGAGTCGATCGGGGCGCGCATTCGTCGGCTGCGAGAGGAGCAGGGCGTCACCCAGGCAACCTTGGCCGCGATGGCCGGGGTCAATCAGGGTTACATCTCCGAAATCGAGCGTGACTTGGTGAAACCCCGTCGGCGAACGCTCGACGCCCTGGCCGCCGCCCTCAACATGCCCAAGGGAGTCCTCATCGGAGGCGGAGTCGAGCACGATTCGCCACAGCCATTGGAGACCCGCGAGTTGCCGTTATTCGGGTCAATCCCCGCCGGGCCGCCGTCCGAATCCCAGGAACAACTGGAGATGTTTCCGGTCCTGAAACACCAGTGGTCGCCGGACCATTTCTGCCTGCGGTTGTCGTTTGACAGCATGGAGCCGACGCTCAAGCCGGGCGACATCGTGCTCGTCCATTACCGTCCCGACGTGGAGCCGGAGCTTGTTCAGGGACGAGTCTGCGCCTGCTTGATCGACGGCCAGCCGACCCTCAAACGCGTCACCGTCGAAAAGCGCGGCAAAGAACGGATCGTGATCCTTCGCGGCGACAACCCCCGTGTTCCGCCGGTCCTGATCGACCGATCCCGCGACTTCTCCATTCAGGGCATCGTCATCCGCCTCGTCTGCCGCGATCTGTGACGCTACCTTTCCAGTCCGAGTAATTCCAAGCTGATTTGCTTGACGTCCGTGTCGCGGTAGGTGCGTCCGGGTTGCACCGCCTTTGAGGCGACCGAACAGATCAGCGCGGTGCGATGCTTGGACTCGGTTGCGGGGACGCCATGCGAACCTTTGACGAGACCGGCGTTAAGCGGGATTCCTTTGGCTACCGGATCGAAGAACAGCTCGACCGGGTCGTAGCCGGGTTTGCGGTGGATATCGACCGTGCGGGCGAAGGGCGGAGCGGCCGCATCGTCGAACCACCAGTAGTACGCCAACCAGTGGGCGTCGTCGCAGACCAGGATAACGTCGCCACTGCTGGGGTGATTCATGCCGATCCGGGCGCGGTCGTCGCCGGCGTAGACGGCGGCGATGCCGACAACGTTCTTGAATAGATCGACGACGCGTGAGACCCCTCGCTTGCGCTCGGGGTTCTGATTGGAATTGACGTAGACATGTGCGAATTGGTGATCGACCAGGGCGAACGCGGTGCTATTCTTGAAATCAAGGTATTCCCGACCACCATCTTCGCGTATCGTCAGCAGCCCGGCCTCGCGCAGCAAGCGATTCGGGTAGACGACGCCCGCAACATCCGTCAACGCATACTCACCCGCGATGAGATATACCGTCTCGCCGGAAAGTGCGGTGATGTGGCGAGCGAAATCCGCCAGGCATTGATCGAGTTCCTTAAGAGCATTTTGGGCCTGGGGGCTGTTGGGTCCGAATTTCTGGGCGGCGTAGTCGAGATGGGGAATGTAAATCCAATGCAAATTGGGGCGGTGTTTTTCCGTTAGCCGGACGGCGGCGTTGAGAATCCACTTGGTCGATTCGATGTTGGAAAGCGGCCCCCAATAGTGCTGTAAGGGGAAATGTCCCATCGCGTCGAGCAATTGCTGATACAAGCCGTCGGGTTTGGAATAGCACCATAGTTTCATTTTGCCGTCGGATTCGTGAATCGGGGCGGGTGTTACGATGAAATCCGCCGCCGCGCCTTTGATGTTCTGGGCGTGCCAGACGGCTGATGTAACCCCCGACCTGCGCCGTCGGATGGCATCCCAAATCTGTTCGCCAACGATCACGTCGTTGTGCCCAACCCAGAATTCCACTTCCTGTCGGTCGCGGTGATAAAAGCCGTTGGCGATTACACCGTGCACGCCCGGCGGCGTTCCCGTCAGCATCGAGGCCTGTACGCACGAAGTTACGCAGGGGAAGGTGGGAATGATCTCCGCCAGCGCCCCCGCATTGGCCCATGAATGGAGCGTGGGCGTGTTGTGCTTGTCGATGTCCCTGGGGCGCAATCCCGGAATCGAGAGGAAAACCAAGTGCTCCGTCGTCATCGTCAAAGTATCTACGCGAAGCGGCGTAGGAATTCAAACGAACGCCGTGCGACCTCCACTGCGTTATGACTATGCCGCGGCAGCTCGACGTGGACGGGGCCGGGGTAGTCGATCTCGCGCAACGCTTGGAAGATCGGACCGAAATCCATCTCGCCCTCCCCGAACATCAGGTGTTCATGCACGCCGCGGCGCATGTCCTCGATGTGCATATTCCTTAGCGCGTCCCGCCATTGTTGGATTTGTTCAACGCTCGATCCATCTCCCAGGCAATGAATGTGCCCGACGTCCAGTGTCAGACCAAACTGGGGATGGGCCATTTCGTGGTGCAGTTGCGCGAACTTCGCCACTGTGTCGATGAACATGCCCGGTTCAGGCTCGAAACTGAGTCGAACGCCGCGTGGTGCTGCGTGGTCGAGCAGTTCCATCAAACCGATGGTAAGTCGGGCGAATAGCTCACCGTCGTTCGCGTGATCGTCGGGGATCCCGGACCATAAAGATACGCTCTCCGCGCCGACCTCGGCCGCGATATCCACGGCGGCCTTGAGGAATTCGAGTCGCGTGCGCCGATCGTCTTCGGCGCCGCTAAGGAGCGTCGGCTGATGTTTGCGACGGGGATCGAGAATAAAGCGCGATCCCGTCTCCAGGGTCACGTTTAGTCCGGTGCGATCGAGGATAGGTTTTATGCGTTCGACGGCGCAAGCTACGCCGCGTGGATCAGGAGGGTCCAATAGATTGCTTTCGAGCGTGACCGCAACGCTTTGGTAGCCGATCTCGGCCAGGATCGCGATCGCGTCCTCCAACCGATGATCGGCGAAACCGTTGGTGTTGTAGCCGAGGCGCATCAGGGGGATTGTCGATTGTCGATTGTCGATTGTCGAATTGGCTGAAAGGCACGCTCGTGCGAGATTCCGATCTCGGCGGGTGGCCCAGGTCCTTTGGACCTGGGGGAGTCGATGATTAATGCTCAGCGCTATACCCACGCATCTTCACCTCCCCCACCTCCAAAGGAGGTGGGCCATCCGCCACGGGGGTGCCCCACCGCTTGCGGTTGAGAATGGACCGCTTTGAAGGTGGCGTCCCCAAGCACCCATCCCGTGCGACCGGACCGCCGTATGAGACGCCGTGCTTTCGCGCACGGGGGATGTCACCCGCCCGCTTCTTTTTGGTTCTGCTGAGTATTGTCCTTGCCGATAATATGCGTCGGCTCCGACGGCGCTTTCGGGTAACGCTCGCGTCGGTGCGGTTATGCTACATAAGCGTTCCTCTACTTAACCCGACCCCTTCCAAGCGTCCGATAGACTCGCGGTTGATGCCTCGCGGGACGTGGTTGTCCGCTGTGTGCTATCCATGCACGCGTAAATTCCGAAGTTAGATATACGAATGGTAGACGACGTAAAGCAGCAAGTGCAGAAGAAACCAGGTTCAGGTCTAGTGGTCCAGATCTGCGCCGCCGGATCCGGCGGCATGGCCCTTTTCGTGCTGCTCTCGTGGATATGTAATGCTTGGCAACTCGGCACGCTGGGCCGTGGATACATTCCCATGGCCCCTAGCACCGCTACCTTGTTTTTCTTGCTTGGTTGCGGTCTCTTGCTGCGCTCCCGTTGGTCGGAAAAGCCCATCGCCCAGTGGTTCGCTTGCTTCGCCGTACTCATCACCGTGCTCACTAGCTTGCTGGTACTGGCGCAGCGAGGGTTCGGTTTCGAACTGCCCCTGGAGCACTGGTTGGCGCCTACCACCGCCACGATAGGCAACATCCCCGTGGGCCGGATGTCTCCCCTGACAGCCACGGCGTTCCTGTCATCCGCCGTGGCATTCTTGTTGATGCTTCCACCATTCGACCGCCACTGGGCGTACCGGCAATTGGCATCGCTGATGGCTACTTCCACACTGTTGATCAGCCAGGCGGTACTTCTGAGCTATGCGGTTGGCGCCCCGCTCCTCTACAGCAGCCGCGTTATCCCCATGGCCTTGGCGACGGCTATCTCGTTTACCATGCTGAGTCTCGGGATCTTAATCGCCGTCGGTCCGCACACTCTTCCACTATCCCTCTTCAAGGCCCCGTCCCATTCGAGTGCGTCTCTAACGCGCTACCAGTTCTTGAAAGGCCCCGTCGCGGTCTTTCTGTTACTGGTGGCGGCGATCGGAACCGCGGGGTACTTCTATCTCAGGAGTCAGATCGCGGCGTCTCGCCATACGGCGGAAGATACTCTTTCGGCCGTCGCCGAGCTGAAGGTCCGACAGATTGTCGACTGGCGCGAAGAACGCGAAAGCGACGGCCGGAGCATCATGTCCGGTACATTTGCATCTCATCAGGTGCGAGAATTTTTGGCAGGCGTAGATGAATCCGAGATTCGCCCTGAGGTATCGGCGTGGCTTACGTCCGTTCGGGAACACAACCAGAGCCTGCGGGCCGTTTTGCTGGATCCGCAGATGAACGTGCGGTTGGCGTCTCCCGAGGACAAGACCTATTTTGGTCCCATCGCCGCGGCTGCCGCGCTGAAGGCCGTGCAATCAAGGCAAGTGGTGCTTTCCAACCTGCACCCCAGCCGATTCACCGGTGAGATTCATCTCGACCTCACGATTCCACTTATTTTCTCGACTGAATACATCTTGTCCGAATCCGGCGGATTGCAGGTTGACCTCTCCAAAGGGGAACCTGTCGGAGTGCTTTGCTTGGAGGTTGACCCACACCGGTCCCTATATTCGCACCTACAAACCTGGCCTACTCCCAGCCTCTCGGCCGAGACGATGTTGGTCCGGCGGGAAGGCAATGAGGTGGTGTACCTGAATGAATTGCGCCATCGCAAGGACACGGCGCTCTCCCTCCGCCAGCCAATCGACCAACATTCAAACAAGCCTGTGGTAATGGCGGCGATGGGACAAGAAGGTTTTCTTGAAGGAGAGGACTATCGCGATGTGCCGGTCCTAGCCGTTGCTCAGAAAGTTCCGGGCACGGAGTGGTTTCTGTTGGCCAAGGTGGACCGCGAGGAAATCGAAGCTCCTTTGCGCAGCAACGCCCTGAAGGCAGGGATCGTCTTGTTCATCCTGGTTGTGACCGCCGCCCTGGGCGTGAGCCTGCTCTGGCGCCGGCACGATACCCAATGGTTAAAGAAACAACTGGAATCCGAACGTGAGCGGAAAAAGCTGGTGGATCAGGTCCTCTGTCTGAAGGAACAAGCCAACGACGAGCTACGCGTGAGCAATGAAAGCCTTGCGTATTTCAACAATCGGCTTGAGGCAACGGCCACGGAGTTGAAAGCCTTGATGAAGGCCGTGGTGGAAAAGAAGTCTTTTGCGGTGCGCTTTGTGAATCCGCTCCTCAAGCGGTGCTGGGAGGTGAAGAAATGCAAACACACGACGTGTCCGGCCTACAACCGCACGGATACCTTTCGATGCTGGGAGGTCGCCGGTACGTTCTGCCGTGGGGAAGTACAGGGAACCTTCGCCCAAAAGCTGAAGGATTGCCGCTTGTGCGAGGTCTATCAGGCCGCCCGAACGGATTCCTTTGGTACGCTCGGCGAGACCTTCAACGACATGATGGCGCTACTGGAAGATAGTGTCGCCCGGACGCAGAGTATTCTCGACTCGGCCCAGGACGTGATCATCAGCATGGATAAGCGTGGCGTCATCACAACCTGGAACCCGCAGGCCGAAAAGGTATTTGGCTGGACGGCCGAGGAGGCCGTTGGTCGCGAGCTGGCTGAGACAGTCATCCCCGAGCGCTTCCGCGATGCGCACCGGACGGGGCTGGGCAGCTTCCAGCAAACCAGCCAGAGTCGTGTTCTGAGCCAACGCCTGGAGTTGACCGCCCTGCACCACGACGGCCGTGAGTTCCCCGTTGAAGTCAGTCTCTCGATGGTTCCCACCGGCGGCGGGTACATGTTCAACTGCTTCCTGCGGGACATTACAACGCGGAAGCAGATAGAGAACGACCTGCGATCGGCGGCGCGCACGGACAAGCTCACCGGCTTGCCCAACCGGGCACGCCTCCATGATCGTCTGCAGCACGCCGTTGAACTCGCCAAGCGTCTGCCCGAATACTACTTTGCGGTGATGTTCCTGGACCTTGATCGCTTTAAGCTCATCAACGACAGCCTGGGGCACGAGTTCGGCGATCTGCTCCTTCAGGCAGTTTCCGCGCGGCTCCGGGATAGCTTGCGGGACGGCGATTCGGTATGCCGAGACGCGGAAGGCACGACGGTGGCCCGGCTGGGCGGCGATGAGTTTGTTGTTCTTCTGGACGGCATCAAGAAGCCGGAGGACGCCGCCATAGTGGCTAACCGATTGCTCAAAGACCTTGAGGCCCCCTATCAACTGGGTGAGCAAGAGGTCCGCTCGACGGCGAGTATCGGGATCGTATGCAGCAATGCCCAATACGATAATGCGGATGACATCCTACGCGACGCCGACATCGCCATGTACGAAGCGAAAGCACACGGCAAGGCGTGCTTCGTCATGTTCGATGCGAGCATGCAAACGGTCGTTCAGAACCGTCTTCAGCTCGAAAACGATCTGCGGACGGCCATCGAAGAGGGCGCCACACCGCTCGTGGTGGAAGTGGGTGGCCCAGGGGCGGCGGCGGGTGGCCCAGGTCCGTTGGACCTGGGGGAGTCGATGATTTACGCTCAGTGCAATACTCAAGCATCTTCGCCTCCCCCACCTCCAAAGGAGGTAGGCCACCCAACGGACGTGAGCCACCCACCCACTTCAGTCCCCCTGCCCAAGGACTGGGGTACCCGCACCCGCACCGACCAATTCTTCCTCGTTTACCAACCGATCGTATCCCTGGAAGATGGGAAACTTCGCGGCGTGGAAACCCTCGTCCGTTGGGATCATCCCACGCGCGGGCTGATCTCGCCTGGTGAGTTCATCCCCATCGCCGAGGAGACGCGGTTGATTCTGCCGCTGAGCTACTGGATCTTTGAGCAAGCGTGTGCCCAGTTCATGAACTGGCGACAGCAGGACCCGGATCGGGCGCCCGCCTACATCAGCGTTAACCTGTCGCGGGTTCACTTGGCCGAGAAGGACTTGGTCGAGCAGATCATCCGGACGGTTCAACGGGCGGGCATGGAGCCCGGCCAGTTGCAGCTTGAAATGACCGAATCCGGGATCCTCCAGGACCGCAAAGCGGCCAAGAAGGTCCTCCGTGCGCTGAAGGCCGCGGGCATCCGTCTGGCGATGGACGACTTTGGAACCGGACACTCTTCGCTATCGTGCCTGCACGAGCTTCCTTTCGACGTGCTCAAGATCGATCAATCGTTTGTCTTCAATATTGAGCGGGGGCGGCAGTTCATCGCCATGGCACGCACGGTCGTCACGCTGGCCGAGAATCTGGGCATGACCTGCGTGGCCGAGGGCGTCGAGAACCGCGCTCAGATCGCCGCATTGCAGTCCATGGGCTGCGCCTGTGCCCAAGGGTATTATTTCGGCAAGCCAATGTCGGCAGAAGCCTTGATCGATGGTAAGTGGATCGACGGGTGTCATTTCACGGAAAAAGAAACCTCGATGTTTATGGCGTACTAGCGCGTTTAATAACCCCCTCTCCCTTCAAGGTTGAAAATCCGCCGTGGCGGGGAAAGGGCCTATTCTACACGCTCTCAGACGCTCTAATCATCGAAAGAACACCGCTCCTACCTCTACTTAATCCGATCCCCCAAGCGTCCGATAGATTCGCGGATGGTGTCATCGGGGAGCTTCCTACGTAAAGGGTGGGTAGGATGTAGCGGCTTCATTGCTCGACCATCCAGACATTTTTGAAGAGTTCAACGAAACCGGTTCCCGAGTTTCAGAAGGAAGTCGTATGCACATGAGATACGAACAACGTTTTCGGCGAGCCCTATTATTCGTGCAATACCTTGTGGTGACTGTGCTGTTGTCCGCCCAAGCCGCAGCAAAAAGCCCGGAGGCTTTGGCAGGCGACGGTCCATCGGCCGCGACCGAGAATGCTGCGAAAGGCAAGGGTACTCAACAACAACCCGCTGAGGAGAATCCAACCAATACACAGAACGAACTGGCCGACCTTAGCCTTGAAGAACTGATGTCGGTCCAAGTTGTGGTAACCGCGTCCCGCAAACAGGAATCCATCCTCTCCGTTCCCTACGCCATGTCCGTTATCACAAAGGAAGACATTCGCGCCGCCGGCGCCCGGTCGGTTCCAGAGGCGCTGCGCCTCGCCGCAGGGGTCGATGTCGCCGAGTTGTCCTACGGCAATGCAGCGGTCTCTCCGCGCGGCTTCCACGGGTTCCTTAGCCGCCAAGTGCTCGTCCTGGTGGACGGTCGCCAGATTTTTGACTCTCTTTTTGGCGGTACGCTGTGGGGGTCCTGGCCGTTCCAGCTTGAGGACATTGAGCGTATCGAGGTCATCCGCGGGCCGGCGGGCGTGACTTGGGGCGCAAATGCGGTAAACGGCGCGATCAACATCATCACCAAAGACCCCGCGGACCAGCTTGGAACAACGATCAGGCTCACCGGGGGTTCGCGTGGCGCTCAGACGGAGTACATCGGTCACGCTTTCAAAGACGACAAACTACGTCTGCGATTGTCGGCCGAGTATGAGGGCAGCGATGGATTTCGTGACGGGGGTTCTTGGCTTGGCGGATTGGAAGACGATTACAAGGCCGGGCGGATGAGTCTATACGCCATTTACGAGCAGAGTCCGCGCGACACGCTGACGCTTACCGCCGGAAGCGGCGTCCTTGACGGGGGGCTTCCACGCACGCCGCTGGGTGGGTTCGGGTGGCGAAGAAACCCAGGATCACAAGCGTCCTTTGTGTCCGGCAAATGGTCGCATCGAATCGAGAAAGACAACACCCTCGAACTGTCCGCCTATGTCAACGACTTTTACGCATCGTCGGGTTTACAGCAGATCGACTACCGATACCAGCAGATTGCATTTCAACTTGGCCATAGCTTTCGCCCGTCGGAGAACCACACGCTCTCCTGGGGCTTTGACACGCGTGCGGACTTGCTCGATGCCTCGAACTCCGATCCGCAAATGCTCTCGCGGAGCTTCGTCAGCACGGGTATTCTGGGGTTCTACGCACAGGACGAGTGGCGGTTCGCTCCCGATTGGAGTTTGAACCTTGGCGGACGATTGGATTACGAGTTCTACGGTGGATTCCAACCGAGTGCGCGGGCCTCGCTCGTAAGAAAGTTGAGCGACACATCGCAAGTCTACGCCGCCGTGTCGCGCGCCTTCCAAATGCCGCCCGTCGGTCTCAGGTTTGTTGAATTTCCTCTTCTGAATGGACTGGCGTGGGTGGAGAGTGAGCGCAGTTTAGACACGCAAACACTGTTGGCGTACGAACTTGGATACCGCACCCAACTGTTCAATCGCCTGCAACTCGGCCTCAACGTTTTCTGGAATGAATATGATGATTCCACGACCTTGTCTCCTCGGCTGGGACCGCCGGGTCTTATCACCATGGACCTTGATAACCGTGCGGCGGCTTCGCTCTATGGCCTCGAGATGGAAGCCCGATATCCGGTCTCGAAGAAACTGACCTTGCTCGCCAATTACACCTTCCAGACATTGGATTGGCGCTCCTCCGCTCCCTACCATGACACGGACTCTGTGTCGCCTCCCCAGAACAAGGCTATGATCGG
>JAGVHG010000180.1 GCA_020056715.1 Phycisphaerae bacterium
AAGCCCTTGGAGTTCTCGCCACGCTTGATCGGGGATCAATCGTTTCAATAAACCGGGCCATTCTCGACGCTTGCCCTGAGCCTCGAAGGGATGGGGCTTACGAAGACGACCCTCCCTGGTCATCTTCTTACGCATACATGCGTTCCTTTCTGCCACGGCCTGGTGTTACGCAAGGTAACGTCGGCACAGAGGAACGCTTATTATTGGGCGAAACCATCACCAGACCCCAAGTTGCTTAACGGCGTTGAGTGGCATCAGGCGGGCTTGACCGGCTGGAAAGGCGGCCTCACATTAGACAAGTGAAACGTCAAAACGCTGAAACGCTGAAATGAAGCAAACGGGGAAACGCCGAGTGAGTTGCTGACCTATGCGGATTCTAGTTACGGGTGGGGCCGGGTATGTGGGGAGTCATTGTGTACGCGGCCTGTGCGGGGCCGGGCATGAGGTGACCATCTACGACGACCTGGTTCACGGCGGGCACCGGGAGGCGGTCGATCGGCGGGCGAAGTTGGTTGTGGCCGACCTAGGGGATGCGGCGCGGTTGGATGGGGCGTTTGCCGAAGGGCACTTCGAAGCGGTGATGCACTTCGCGGCCTCCGCGGAGGTCGGCGAGTCGGTGCGCGAGCCGCTGAGCTACTACCGCAACAACGTGATCAACACCGTGTCGCTCTTGGAGGTCATGCGCCGCCATGAGGTCCGCAAACTGGTGTTCAGCTCGACGTGCGCGGTATACGGCGCTCCACCGTCGATGCCGATCACGGAGGACATGCCCAAGAACCCCATCAACCCCTACGGCCGCACGAAGCTGGCGATCGAATGGGCCTTGCAAGACAGCGCCGTCGCGTGGGGACTGGGCGCGACGGCCCTGCGTTATTTTAACGCCGCAGGGGCTGCGTCCGACGGCAGCGTGGGCGAGGACCATCATCCGGAGTCGCATTTGATCCCACGGGTGCTCCAGGTGGCGCTTGGGCAGAACGATTCAGTCAAGGTTTTCGGCGAAGACTATCCGACGCGAGACGGATCGTGCGTCCGCGATTACGTTCACGTGGAGGACCTCTCCGACGTTCATTTGCGGGCCGTCGAGACGCAGGTGGAAGGGCGGTTCGCCGGGTACAACGTCGGCACGGGCGTCGGTGTGACGGTGAAAGAACTGATCGCCGCGGCGCGGGAAGTGACCGGGCACCAAATCCCCGCGGGAGTAGCGCCGCGACGAGAAGGCGACCCACCGGAGTTGTACGCGGATGCGTCGAAGGCTGCGGCGGAGTTGGGTTGGCGGGCACGATTCACGGATATCCGTAGCACGCTGGAAACGGCTTGGAAGTGGCATCGCAGCCATCCGCAAGGTTTTGCAATGGCATAGGGCGCCGGCATGGCGGCGCTTCACTTGGCCATGCCACCCAATCGCTCAGCTTGCCCGGTTGCGTCATTTCGTAGAAGATCAAGAAGCGCCGTTGTAACCATCGCCACAACGCTCAAGGGCGTTGCGGCTGATTGACGGCATTACAGGTAAGGGAGTGGAGTCGACGGCATGGTCTCATCGAGCGTTCGGTCTGCGCAGCTTAGGCGTTTGATGTCGCAAGGGGTGGTGATGCTGCCCGGAGCGTTCAACGCCCTCAGCGCGAGGATGATCGAGCGCGAAGGATTCGGGGCTATGTACATTTCCGGGGCGGTGTTGGCGAACAGCGTTGGTGGCGTGCCGGATGTGGGGTTGATGACCTTGACCGAATCGCGCGACCACATCACCCACATCGCCAACGTGACCTCGATCCCCATGATCGCCGACGCCGACACGGGCTACGGCGGGCCGGATAACGCGGCACGAACGGTGAGCGTGTTAGAGGCGGCCGGGGTGAGCGGCATCCATCTTGAGGATCAGGAGTTTCCCAAGCGCTGCGGCCATCTGGAGGGCAAGCGGTTGGTGCCGAGGGAGGAGTTCTGCGAGAAGATCGCCGCGGCGGCGGCAGCGAAGGCGTCGCCGGACTTTCTGTTGATCGCGCGAACGGACGCACGGGGTGTGGAGGGGTATGACGCGGCGGTCGAGCGGGCGCATGCGTATCTCAAGGCCGGAGCAGACGGCGTTTTCCCCGAGGCCTTGGAGAGCCGCGAAGAATTCGATCGCTTTGCGAGAGATGTCGATACGGTGCTGTTGGCGAACATGACCGAATTTGGTAAAACACCGTTCCTGACTGCGGATGAGTTCGCGGAGATGGGCTACGATTTGGTGATTTACCCGGTGACATTGCAACGCTTTGTGATGAATGCGACGCAGGACGCGCTCCGGGTGTTGAAGACGGAGCGGTCGCAGCGGTCGATCGTTGGTCGGATGCAGACCCGCGCCGAATTATATGACCTACTGGGTTACCAGGCTTCGCTGCCCGCGAGGCCGCCCGCTTCCTAGGAGAGAGTCCCATGAGTTCCGAGAGCGAGATCGCAAAGCCTGGTTTGGAAGGCGTCATCGCCGGCGAAACGGCCATCTGCTGCGTCGACCAAGGAAAACTGCTCTATCGCGGTTATCCTATCTCCGAGTTGGCGGAGAAGACGGCTTTTAGCGAGGTGGCGCATCTGCTGATCTACGGAGAGCTTCCCAACGCCGCGCAACTTAAGAAGTTCCAAGATCAGCTCTCCGCATTTCACGGGCTGCGGCCGGAGGTGCTCAGCGCCCTGCGGACGATCCCGGCGGACGCGCCGATGATGTCCGTGCTGCGGACGTGCGTCTCCATGGCGAGCCATTTCGATCCGGTTGATGGGCAGGAGGTGGAGGCGTTGCAGCGCCGGGCCATATGGCTACTCGCGGTGGCGTCGGACGTCGTGGCGGCGAGGTTCCGGTTGCTGAACGGGAAGGAGCCGATCAAGCCGAAGCCCGGCGTTTCCCACGCCCACCAGATGCTCTACAGCTTCCACGGGACGGAGCCGGATAAGCTGTCCGTCCGCTTGCTCGACCTGACGCTGGTTCTCTATGCGGAACACGACTTCAATGCGAGTACGTTCACGAATCGCGTGGTCGCGTCCACGGCATCGGACATGACCTCGGCCACGGTGAGCGCGATCGGAGCGTTGAAAGGCCCGTTGCACGGCGGGGCGAATGAAGAGGCGATCAATCTTATTCTGCAGTTCAAGTCGGCGCAAGAGGCCGGGGTGTGGGTGCGCGACGCCCTCGCCAAAAAAGGAAAGATCATGGGCTTCGGGCATCGCGTCTATAAGAACGGCGACCATCGGGCCGTCATCCTCGAAGGCGAGATGCGTAAGCTCGCCGCGGTCAAGGGCCGGCAGGACCTCGTCGCCATCTACGACGCGATCAAGGACCCGGTGGTCAACAAGGAACACCCCATTTATCCCAATGTCGATTACCCTTGCGGGCTGGTCTACTACCTGATGGGGATGCCGCCCGACCTGTATACGCCGCTGTTTGCGTGCAGCCGGATCGCGGGCTGGTGCGCCCATTATATCGAGCAGATTCAGAACAACCGCATCTACCGCCCGCTGAGCCGCTACATCGGCCCGCCGCTACGTTCCGTGCCGCCCATCGAAAAACGATAATTCAACTTGGAGTGCGTCCCCAAACCCTTCTCCCCCAGTGGGGGAGAGGGTAGGGTGAGGGGGTTTCAGGACGTACTCTTAAGGCGTACATCGTTCGCAACGGTCACGGCAGAAGCCACTGCCGCAAGCGCTGCGGACAGCGCTCTAGCGTGGGTGGGAGCACATGGCGGCCCTCATGCCGACACGCCGGTGACCCTCGATGGAAAGGACATCCTGCTCGAGGGCTCTTCCGGTGAAGTTAAAATCAACGTTGATGGGCAGTTTCCAAACGTGATCGTTATTCGCGCCCAGTTGACATTCACCGGTCGCCAAGTCGTGCGGACGACACGATGGGCGGCCCCCCCGTGAAAGGCGTTTTTTTTGCCGCATGCTTCGCCTTCCACTCGGCCGCGGAAGCGGCGAGGCCAACCCGCTGCGGACGTAACTGCGTAGCCCGCA
>JAGVHG010000040.1 GCA_020056715.1 Phycisphaerae bacterium
CCGCATTCGCCTGTACATGTCCGCAGCCTCCTTCGCGGGCTACGTCGCCGAGTAAAGCCCAGCGCTACGGGCCCGTATAAAGCTCCCTAAAATCCGCGTAATCTTCGAGATCGACATCAACGTCGCCGTTAAAATCGAAGTGGAAGGCGCACTCCGGCGATGGGACAACGTATCCAACCGACGACACGTCGCCCCCGAAGCACCGCTGGAAGCCCGCAAAATCCGCTAAGTCCAGGTCTCCGTCGTCGTCGTAGTCGCCGATCAGGCACCCGTCGCGACACGAAGACTGGCGGCAGGGCGTCCCCGGGCACACCGGCGGGTTATCGCAGACCGGCGTTCCCCCCGAAGTGATACACATGGACCACGTGAGCGTATTGGTGTAAATGCCGCTCGGAAAACAGCAAATCACCAACTGATTATAGGGCGGCAGACACGCGTTGATCGGAGTCGAGCAGGGACAGAGGTCGACACAATCTTCGACTCCGTCGCCGTCGCAGTCCGTGATCACTTCACAGGTGTCGGGGATGCCGTCGCCGTCGCAGTCCGGTTCGCACTCATCCGGCACGGTGTTGCCAATGGGGAGTTGACAGTCATTGCTGCGTCCGCTGAAGATATCGCACGCGTCGGGGAATCCATTCGGTTGGCAGTCGATCTCGCACTCGTCCGGCACGCCGTTACCCTCTCCATTGACGTTGATCGCACAATCCAGACTGCCCCCGCAATTCGGGGGTGGGAGGCATCCGATGACCCCGCAGTCCAGGTCGCAGGCATCCGAGATTCCGTTATGATTGCAGTCGACAGCGGCCTTCGGTCCGATGGTATTTGCCAAAACCTCCGACGGCGCGCCTGGCTTGAAGAGACCGATCGTGACTTTGCTCGTTTCCGGATCCACAACCGGCTCCACGTTGACGTCAAACCAGAACGTGAAAACCGTAGAGTAACGCAGTGCATTGGCGTTGGGATTCACCGCGTATTGGTCCGTAGACCACGTGATGGCGTCCGACGTAACGGCGACGCTCCAATCCACGTTGTCGTACGGTTCGCCGCTATGGTACTCAGCGTCGTGAAAGCCGCTGTCCGAAATGACCGCGCCGAGTGGTAGAGGCACGGAGAAGGACCGCGCCGAGCGGTCCGAATTGAGGTTCTCTAGTGCATATGAGTAACGGTAGATCCCGTTGCCCGTAGACGACGCTTTGGCGGCCAGGATGAACAGCCCTTCGCTGGGAACGCGGACGTCCGTTTCAACGACCACAGGGTCGATATCCTTCCAGGCGCGCACCGCGGGCTGACCTCGCTGTGTCGGCCGCCCCGAACTGATAATGAGGTTAAAAGTATTCGGGGCGGTGGGGGGGGGGCTTTCAGCGACCGTGACCTCACGGTAGGATGCATTGTTTTCATCGGTGCCGGCGGTGCAATCTCCAGGTGACACATAGTGGCCCTCGATGAAGTAGCGGGCACTGGGATTCAGCGCCGGCGAAAGGTCGGCGTCATGGACCTGCAAGCGGCGCACGATCAGGTTGGCGATTGACCCGCTCCATGGATACGGGAAATACCCGGTATCGGCGTTGACCAAGCCGCGGGGACTCATGTTCGTCTGTACACCGTTGAGACTAGCGCTATAGGGATCAGAACAGCCCACGCCGAGCTCGCTCCCGTCCGTGGGATCGTTGCATAGTGTGCACAAACTCTGTGAAACGGCATAGAACCCGTGCTTTATCCACGCCATTCCGACTTGTTCGAAGCGGTCCTGTTTTAGCCGATAGAGATTCTGAATGATGACGGGATGTTGATTGGTAGAGGCAATCCAACTGGCGCGCGCCGTACCGATGTTGCAAGCGTTCGTGCCCACACCGTACGCGGTGATATCACCGAGCCGGGCGAAACGTTGGACGCTCTGCAAGTCGGCGACGAGGATGTCCGGGCCGACTGCGGCGGTCGAGGCGACGGCGCTCGAGGATGCGTTGGAGTCGAGAGGTTGTACGGCGGCCGGACAGACGGCGCCCAGCGCAGAAGCCCGATCCGAGGGGGCAAGTTCGGCGACGAGGGTGAGGCTTCCAAGGATCTTTCCGGCGGCGTCGGGATCGAACCAGCGCTCGGCGGCCGGGCGCGACAAAGACAATTCGGCGATGAGTCGCAGGGTGCGAGCACGCCGCGGCGCCTCGATCAAAATGGAGGTCAAATCGAAAACGGGTTGCTCGGTGCCGGTGTCATCCAGTGTGGTGCTGATGGTCATGACGCCGCTGGGATCGACGTGAAGAGTCGGGTTTGTGATGACGGCGCGATCACCGGGCCGATCGAGCAGGAGGGCGCCGCAGGCTGCGAGATCGGCGCTCGTGATGACGGGTACGCCGTCGGAATCCACGTGCTGGCGGAGAGTCGAGTCAGGGGTCACGGGGAAAACGAAGGAGTTATCGGTTGAAGCCAGTTCGTCTTGACCTTGAGCGACGATGCGAAAGCCCAGCTCGGCGAGTGCGGAGGGGTCGAAATCGAGGACAAACGTGCCGTCGAGGACGGCGAAATTATCTGACGGCTGTTTCGTTGTGCGGGAATCCGCAGCGGCTGTGGAATAAACCACAAGTAACGAACCAACCAGAGAAAGCGCAAATGCCAAAAATAGCCTCTGAATGAAGCGTGGCGACCTTGTCATCATCCCCCCTCCACGGACTGCGTCCGACGTTTTTAGCTTCCCTTCGCTCCTGCGATCACGGCTGCGGCATGGTCACGACAGGTGACCGCTATAGTGTAGCCCGCATCGAGGCGATCCGCAACGAAAAGCGGCACATTCTCACATTCGGGAAAGAACCCCCACTCGTGAGACGCTACAACGCTCAACCGCTCAAATAATGTGTGGGCAAGGTTGAGTCGTTCCAGTGAGTGATAGTCTGCAAGATTGGTGCCAATCGCGCGAGACGACTGACCCACCGGCCAATAACACGAACACAAACCGGAGATCAAGTGGTTCGTGAAGTTCACAATCTCGGACGGAAAATGGCGCGGAATCTGGCAGCGCCAACGCCCTTGAGCGTTGAAGCGACCTCGTAGCCACTTGCTTGCCGGCGGCCGGATCAATCCTCCCACCGAGTCTAATGACCCAGACTCACGCATCTCGTCAGCCGGCGGCTTTCACTGCCCAGCGGAAAATGGCCGATCGGCTTCGGGGATTGGCAGTGATTTCTTTGGGAGTAGGCCGGATCGGTGCTCCAACCATTGCTGCGTAGACGCCGGCCTGCACGCCGTCGCGAAACGCGTTGTCGACCAGCCGGTCCTCGCCACTGTGAAAACTGATGACGCCGATCCTTCCACCGGAACACAGGCAGTGCGGAGCGATGCGGAGGAATTGTGCCAGACCGGCCATTTCGTCGTTGATGAGCATGCGCAGGGCCTGGAAAGTTCGCGCGGCGGGATGGAGCCGGCCGCGCTGGTCGGTTGGCCGATCGCGCCATTCGCGGCGAGAGAGGCCCTTCGCTTCAAACACCAGGTTGACAAGTTGTCCCGTTCGGGAGATGGGTTTCACCGCGCGTAGTCGGACGATGCACTTGGCAATGCGCTCGGCGTGCGGCTCGTCGGCCAGGTCGGCAAAACAGGCGGACAGTTCGTCCACCGAAAGCTGAGCAAGCAAATCCGCGGCGGTGCGCGGCAGGCGATCATCCATCCTCATGTCCAGCGGGCCATCGTACTTGTAGCTGAAGCCGCGACTGGGGTCGTCAATCTGCATGCTCGATACGCCAAGGTCAGCAAAGATGATGTCGTATCCGTCGATCCCCTCGCGGGCGAGAAACTTGCCAAGCCCGGCGAAGTGGCTGCGATGGAGGCTTACTGATGCTTGGCCTACGGCGGTTGTGGCCGACCCGGAGTGATCGTGAGGGCGTGTTATGGCTGCAAAACGTGCGGCGGTGCGTTCGAGCTGGGCGGCGTCAACGTCAAGCCCGACCAACCGGCCGGTGGGACCGATTCGCTGGATGAATTCCAGCGCATGCCCCCCGTAGCCAATCGTACAATCCGCCACAACGTCGCCGGGTTGCGGGCTGAGTGCGGCCAGGACTTCCTCGACGAGCACTGGCACGTGGGTCCCCGCAGGGGTGCGGCCTTGGGCTAGCACGTGGCCTTGAATCCCCGGGTAGGCGGCCGGGTCGAGCTCCTTATATCGCTGATCGAACCGCTTGGGATGTGCGCCGGAGTATCGCGGCCGGCGTCGTCGTGGCGCCGGCGATCCGGAGGGCGATTCATTGTTGGTTTTCATGACCGGTTGTCCCTATCGAGAATCCCACGTGCCCCATCCTGGGGCGGTTAGACTCTCTTACCAACTGGATCCGTTTTTGGGGAGCAGGCCAAAAAAACAGCCGGCTTTGCTGTCCGTCCAGCTTGGCTGGCGAACGCCGTTTCGGCTGTCTACTTCCCTAAATGGGAGCTTACTCGCGTCCCGATGAATCACAGCCGCATGCCGCGGACGCCCGTCGTCTGGTCTGCGTCGAATTCTTTGTCATTCCCCACGCCGCTGGCACACGACGTGCCCTGGATTCGACGGCACGGGATCCTCGCGTAAAGATTGTTTGATGCGCGAGTGAGCGGCGTTCGAGGCGCGGGCGACTCAACAATCGTTTGTTTGGGCGGGTCAGTCTGTAGGCGCGAACACTTCCAATCAAGGTCTTTTCAGAAAGGGACGATAACATTCAGACGGTAGCTTTTGTAAGGGTGCACCCATTTAGGGTGGGTACGCTGCGCTTGCACCGCGCTTCATATAGGCACCACCCACTTTCGACTTCGCATCCTTTTTAGGGAGGCGCCTTTTTTCGGTGAGAACAGCCGGGGAAAAGCTTAGCGAGCATCCTTGGGCATGATAAACGGCTGGACAAGTGTCGGGTTTTCGGTGGTCACACGATGAAAACAAGTTAACTTTTCGGAGATCGTACGATGAAAACAAGGGAACGGAATTGTCGTTGGGTGTGCTCATTGGGCTTCGTCATGGCCCTGTCGGGTATGGTGCCGCTGATCGGCGGCTGCCCCGTAACGCCCCCACCCGTCGGCGGATGTACGGCGAACGCGGACTGCGATGACGGCGTAGCCTGTACGGTAGATACGTGCAGCGGCGGCACATGTGTCAACAACGCCGATGCATGCCAGCCCATCGATGTGAGCTCCGCACCCGCCGACGTTATCGCTGCCTTGGACGTTCAGAGCGAGATCACCTCCATCACCATCAACAGCCCGCCGGTGCTTACGTTCACCGTCACCACCGCAACTGGCACGCCCATCACGGGCATCGGCGCCCTTTGGGAGGAGTCTGAAGAGCATCGCTTCGTTCGCTTCACCCTCACCAAGCTGGTGCCTGGGACCAACGGCGATCCGAGCGTACGGGTCTCTTACACGCGTGCAACGACCAATGACGGTTCCACTGATCCCAACTACGATACCGGATCATCTTTAGTCGATCACGGCGACGGCACCTATACGTTCACCTTCAACACCGATGTTGCCACGGTGACCGGCGTAACCTACGAGCCGACCCTGAGCCACCGCGTGGCCGGGCAGATCGGCTCCGCCGATAGTTCTATGGAAGCCCAGAACCTGGTGCTCGACTTCGTACCGGAGGGCGGCGAAGTAACCACAACGCGCAATATCGCGACAGTGTCCTCCTGTAACGAGTGCCACGACGGCCTGGTGATACACGGTCGCCGTTTCATAACCGAGTACTGCGTCAACTGTCACAATCCCGACCTCGCCCAGGGCGAGGGCGACATGAAGTACATGATCCACAAAATCCACTCGGCCCAGAAGTTCGACGTGCTCGCCGACGGCTTCGACTCCTCCGATGTCACCTATCCCCAAGACCTTAGGAACTGCCGAAAGTGCCATAACGGCGAGGACGAGGCGACCCCCGACGGCGACAATTGGAAGAACGTGCCGAACATTGTGGCTTGCGGGTCTTGCCATTCAACGGTGAACTTCGCGACGGGCGAAAACCACGTTGGCGGGGCTCAGGCAAACAACTCCGCGTGCGCGTTGTGCCACTCCGCCGCCAGCATCGAAACCTATCACGTGACCGACAACGCCACCCCCAACAATCCCTCTGCGCCTCCAGGCGCTGTGAACTTCGCCTACGAGATTGCCGAGGCCACGGTAGCCGGCGCGGCGAACGTAGCCACGATCTCCTTCCGCATCCTCGCAGACGGAGCACCGGTCGTGTTTGGCGCACCAGGCGCCACCCTCCTCGAGGGCTTCACGGGTGGTCCATCTTTCTTATTCGCCTATGCGTTGCCCCAGCAGGGTTTTGACAATCCGGCCGACTGGAATAACCTGGGTCGGTCCGCCGCGCAACCGCAGAGTATATCCGTCACCAATCTCTGGGACGGCACTAAAGGCACCCTGGCCGGCCCGAATACGCAGGGCTACTACACCGCCACCGCACCCGACGCCTTCCCGACGGGCGCCACAATGCGCGCCGTCGCCCTCCAGGGCTACTTCACCCAGGTCCAGGTCGAACCGGCGCTCCCCCTCCCCCGCCACACCCTCTCGGCGGTCTTGACCGTGACCGGGGACCAGACCCGCCGTTTGGTGGTCGATGTCAACAAGTGCGGGAGTTGCCACGAGTGGTTCGAAGGCCACGGCGGTAATCGGGTCGTTGGGTTGCAATTGAACCCGGTAGACCAGACGCAACCTTTGGTATGTGCCCTATGTCACGTCCCCAACTTGAGCACTAGCGGACGTACCTTTGATATTGCAGCTTATCTGGCCAACCCCAATGATTTCAATGCTGACTCCACTAATACCGTTGAGGCCCGCGGGGAAGACCCGCTGGCTTGGCCGGAGGACACCAACAACCTGAAGGACATGATCCACGGCATTCACGCGGCCACGGATCGGCCCTACGAGTTCGTCCGCGTCCGGAGCGGGAATGCCTACAACTTCGACTGGAAAGAGGTGACATTCCCGGCGCAAAACGGCGTCCGCAATTGCCTCCTCTGCCACATGGAAGGCACCTACGAACTTCCGTTGGCCGACTACGTGCTGGAGACCACCGTCCGCACCACTGGTACGGATGACGGCATGGACGAGAACGACTTAAATGCTGTTATCGCCGCCCGTAGCAGCGGGCCGAATGCGACCGACTGGGTGAGCACGCCCACCGCCTCAACTTGCTACATGTGCCACGATAGCGCAACGGCTTTAGCCCACATTCGGCAGAATGGCGGCGTTATCAGCATTGCCAATCCTACCGAGGCGAGCTTCACCCAGCGTCAGAATGTCGATGTTGCCGAGTCTTGCGCGGTGTGCCACGGCAACGGCAGGATCGCGGATCTAAGCGTGGTGCACCAGATCAAGTAATCCGAAGGTCTGCAGCACCACCGGTGTATCGGGACAGGAGGGGGCCTCGCGGCCCCCTCCTCCCACACCACCGGGCATACGGGGCCAGGTGCCCGAGTCATGGCAGGACGTCGTCATTGACCTACCGAAGGGTAAGGTGAGTGGCGTCATTCGGGGTCCGAACAACCGATTCTGGATCATCAAGCTCATCGACAAGCGCGAGAATCCGAGCATCACGTTTGAGAGCGTCAAGGCGGGGTGCCCCCGTTGAAAGAATCGGCGTGCCACTGCTCTTTTGAGCAGTGCCTAGTTTGCTCCTCCGATTATGGCGCTCACTTTGAGAAGTCTCCACCACCGAGCGCCCCTCACGTTATTGGGGTAGAAGTTGCGCCTCCGCGCCCGCTCTACGCGCGGTTCGCGAGAGAGTGTAGAGGAAAGACAAGTTGCGCGAAAACGCCATTTGCCAAGCAAACCCAGTGAATGACTGGGTAAATCAAAGGTGACACGCTATGGCACTGGGAAAAAAATGTACTCGCAAAACAAACCCATTTGACAGCCATGATGCACAAATAAAAGCAAGAATGGCTCCCCCAGTTGTCGCCCTCCGAAACCTGCTCTGGTTTCGGGTTTTGGGCGTTTCGGCGTTTCGGTGTTTCGGCGTTTCGGTGTTTCGGCGTTTCAGTTCCCATTCGACAATCGACAATCGGCAATCGACAATCCGACCGGACTAAGCATTGGACGCGCGAGATAACGATATGACTTCGTCGAACAAATACGATTTTTCCGCGATCGCGGCCGTGGACCCGGAGATACTTCCGGTCATGGAGGCCGAGGTCCGCCGGCAGCAGAACACGCTGGAGCTGATCGCCTCCGAGAACCACGTGTCACGGGCCGTGTTGCAGGCGCTCGGATCCGTGTTCACCAACAAGTACGCGGAGGGCTACCCCGGCAAGCGCTACTACGGCGGCTGCGAGAACATGGACGGGGTCGAGGAACTCGCCCGGCAGCGGGTGAAGAAGCTCTTCGGCTGCGACCACGCCAACGTCCAGCCGCATTCCGGAAGCCAGGCCAACGCCGCGGTGTATCTGGCGGTGCTCAAACCGGGTGACACGATCTTGTCACTCAGCCTCGCCCACGGCGGGCACCTCTCCCACGGGTTGAAGGTCAACATCAGCGGGCTGCTCTACAACATCGTCAGCTACGGGGTGGACAAAAAGACGGAGCAGTTCGACTTCGCGGAGATTCGCAAGCTGGCCAAGGAGCACAAGCCCAAGCTGATCCTCTCCGGGGCATCGGCCTACCCACGGACCATCAACTTCGACACATTCTCGGAGATTGCCGCCGAGGTCGGGGCGTTGCACATGGCCGACATCGCCCACATTGCGGGGATGGTGGCCGTGGGGCTGCACCCGTCTCCGGTGCCGACGGCCGCGTTCGTGACTTCGACGACGCACAAGACCCTGCGCGGCCCTCGCGGGGGGCTGATTATGTGCAAGGAGGCCTACGCCAAGACCATCGACTCACGGATTTTCCCCGGCACGCAAGGTGGGCCGCTCATGCATTGCATCGCGGCCAAGGCGGTGGCGTTCGCCGAGGCCCTCAAACCAGAGTTCAAGACGTACCAGCAACAAATCCTCAAGAACGCCAAGGCCCTCGCGGCGGGTCTCGTCGCCAAAGGCAATCGCCTGGTCTCGGGCGGAACGGACAATCATTTGATGCTGCTGGACCTGCGGCCCGCCTTTCCCGACGTCACCGGTCAACAAGCGGAGGACTGGCTGGTTGCGGCCAACATCGTGGTCAACAAGAACATGATCCCCTTCGATGAACGCAAGCCGACTCAGACCAGCGGACTGCGCATCGGCACCCCGGCCCTCACCACGCGCGGCATGAAGGAAGCGGAAATGGGCGCCGTCGCGGGACTCATCGACCGAGTTCTGCGCGCGAAAGGTGAGGCGGCGGCCATCGAATCGGTTCGAGGCGAAGTCCGCTCCCTCTGCGAACAATTTCCACTCTAACGGAATTGGCGATTTACGATAGTCGAATTGGACGCCGGCCAATCGTGGTGATTTCTCATTCGACAATCGATCCGCCGCAGGCGGAACAATCGACAATCTTGGCCTTTCTGGGGCTTCTGTTTTCGATCATCGTCTCCGGTTGCACCGGGCACGCCGAGGTCAACATCGTCCCGTTGGGGACCAAGCGAATCGACACCACCGCACCGTTGATCGTCCGTGTGTCGCCCGACGAGTGCTACTTTTGGGTGAACGAACAAGAGGAGCTTTGCGTGGCGATGCGGAACTCTTCCCGGTCGATCCTCGGCAAACGCTTCGAGAAAGAGTTTCTTCTGTCACTCGTCGCCAAGGGGTTACCGGCTGGCAGCGGGAGGGAATATCGGATGGACCGCCGCACGGCCCGTGTGAGGCATGACGCCGGGTATGGTCACACGCGGTCGGCCTCGCTGTCGGGGATATTTGCGGTGTGGAATTACCGGCGAAATCAACTCCGGGGTCGGTTCCGGTTCACCGCTAAAGAGCAAAGCTATTCGGTGCTCAGTGGTTGGAGCGGGAATAACGCAGTTCTCCTCGTCGGCGAGTTCGCGGCGGTCGCCGATCGCGCGGCCGGAGAAAAGCTCCTCGCGCGAACCGAGGATGGGGCGATGAGCCGAACGACAACGCAAACGACCCCGGTGAAACCGGGTAGCTGACGAGACTGTGGCACAAGGGACGAACCGGCGATGAATCAGTTGGCGGCGCCGATCAGGCCGCGGATGTCGCCCACGATCCTCGCGGCGGCGGCGCGAAACTCGGCCTTTCTGCGGATCAATGTCCCAGGTGTCGGATGTCCGCCGAAAAGCTGGACATGAAACCGCAAGGCGTTCGAGGTTCCAGAGGGACGTATGGTGAGGTGCGAACGGCGATCGGCGTCGAAGTAGAATCGATAGCCCTCGTCGGGGAATCCGGGGTAGTTGATGGCATCGTACTTTCCCGTCGGATAGACCGTTGCGCTGACCACCTGGAGCCCGCCGAGCATTGGCTTGCGGTCCGTGGCGCGGATTTTCGTATAAAGAGCATCGGCCTTTTCAAGAATCGTGCGTTTCTTGGTGTATCCGGCGAGGCCTTCGTATTCACCGTCGATCGGGTCAGGTTCGTAATGGGTGACGTAAAGTCCGATGTCCGGATCGAGGTAAATCTTCTCGTCGAGCAAATCGAGGAGATTCGTTCCCTGTTCCTTGGCATACTGTGCAAGCTCGGCGACCAGGACGGCGGCGAAGGTTCCGTCCTTGTCGCGGACGTGGCCGCCCTCACCGAGCGAACGGGCGTCGGGCGGGACGCCGCCCAACACGGTGAACCCGTTGCTCTGCTCCAACGCGGCGACGTTGTTGCAGCGACGACGATCGTCCATGCCCTCCCAGGAATGGATGGTTCGATTGCAGACGGCATCCGCCGGGTTGAGTCGGCCTTCGTCGTAGTAGGTGAGCTTTCCACCATCCGTCAGGCCGGTAGTGTCCTGGCCGGTGTGCAAGTCCCAGACGGCCCGCGTCCCGGCGGCGAGTTGGGCGAACCCGACCCAAGTCTTGAGCACGCCCAAACCGAGTTTGCGGGCAAGGAGGGTGAGCAGATCGGTCGTGGTATGCGAGAGGACGATGAACTTCTTCTCAACCTCGCGCACCCCGCCATATTTCTCGATCTCAAATTGCAAACGATACCAAAGGATGAGCGTCCAGGCCTCGTCGGCGGAGATGAGGGAGTAGTCGCGCAGCTCGCCCGTTCCGCGATGGGGATAGGCCTCCTGCTGATGCCGCGGGACTTTCACGATGACGCCGCAGCGGTCGGCGTCTGGATCGGTGCCGACGATCAAGTCAAGGTTGTCCAACTCCGCGGGATACTCTTCTCGGAACGCTTCCACGGCGATGTCGGCGGAACGCCAGTCGCCGGGGTCGGGTTGCTGCTCCTTGCCGGGGTCGCTGCAAAACGCCGGGAACATGCCGTCGAGGGCGTCGAGTTTCATAATGCGGCGGACGTTATTGAAGCCGGTTTCGGCGAGGAGGCGTGGGACGGCTTTCCGCCCCGAACCGTTGAACGCGGAAAAGCCGATCGACAAAGGACGCTTGGCCGAGGCGATCATGTCGGTGCGGAGGAGGAAGCCTTTGACGTGATCGACGTGCATGGTGTGCAGGTCGATGATGCGGTGTTCGCGCCCGGCGTAGAGGTCGCCCGCATCGGGCAGCGGATCGGCCAGCGGCATTCCGGCGTGCTCGCCGCGTTGGATGTCACGTTGGTCACGAGACCGGACTCCGCCCAGGAACCAGAGTTTTTCTTCCGCGGCCTCGGCGAACGGGATGGTCTTAATGTCCGCAAAAGTCGTGGTGCGGATGTAGTTCTGGTAGAGATCGTCGCGCTCCGCGGGATCGAACTGCGAACCGTTCTGGCAGGAGAGCTTGTAGCCGTTGTAACGGAAGTCGTTGTGACTGGCGGAGATGAAGACACCGATATCGGCCCGAAGCGTGGGGACCGCGTAGGTCACGCTGGGATACATGCAGGCTTCGTCGAAGAGGTAGACGGTGTAGTCGTAGGCGAGGAACAAGCTCGCGATCAGGCGTGCGAAGTCGGCCCCGCGGACGCGACTGTCGAAACCGATCACGATCTTGGTCAATGGCGGATCATGCTTAACGCCGAACCTCGCCACGCCCGCGGAAGTGAGCAGCAGCAGAACATCGTTGATCGTGTTCGGCCCTTTGATGATGCCCGCGTGGATGCCCTCTTGTTTGAGTCGGAGGATTTCCTCACGTCGCGCGCCCATCTTTTCACGGATTCCCCCGGTGCCGAAGCTGACGTCGCGGGAGAAGGCGTTGGTCAGCGCCTCCCACTGTTCGCGGCGGATCGCGTCACGCAGGCCGTCGCGAAGATTGGGGGAAATTCGGTCAAGCTCTTCGGCGAGCAGCCATTTGCGAAGATTTGGGATGGTCTTCGAGACGGCGTCGTCGTAGTAGCTGCCCGCGATACGACCCTGATCCCGCTGGGCGGTGAGGTAGGCGCGGATGCCCGCCTCCGCCTGCTGGAGAAGTACCTGATCCTGATCGTCCTTGATCGACACCGGAAGTCTCCCGCGCGATAGTGCCATGCTACGTCACTCAGTATTCGACGCACGGCCATGGCCACCGTGACCGACCGGAACGGTAGTCCGCCGGGCGTGGATCGTCAATACGTTCGCGAACTCGCGGAGCGCTGGCGGTTGGTGAAATCTGAATCCGTGGATAAGCTACGCGCGGCTCGACGCCGACCGTTCGCGTACAAGGCTTGGATCGCTTGTGGACCGTGAAGTTTCGACAAACCAGCCGCCGCTCACCGCACCGTCGTCGGTCGACGACACCCACGCCCCGTCACCTTCGTCACGCCCTCGAAGTCGACTGGGGCCGCTGATCGTCTTCGTGGGCGGCGTGGTGCTGATGCACTCGATCTATGCTGGGGACAGTGGGTGGTTGAAACCAATCGCCGGGGTTCCCGGCAATGACTCGTTTTACCACATCAAGATGGCGAGCCTGATGCCGCAGGTGGGACTGCTCCACGAGTTTCCATGGCTTAGGTTCTGCTATTTCACGGACCAAGGGCAGGCCTTCATCAGTCACCATTATGGTTTTCACGCGTTGCTAGTCCCGTTCGTCAAACTGTCACAGTGGTTAACCGGAGACGAGTTGCCCGGAGGGCGATGGGCCATTTGCACGTTCTTCGGCCTCGTACTTGTGTTCCTCGACCGCTTGCTGGTCATCGCGCGTACTCCCTGGCGATGGTTATGGCTCGCGCTTTTCGTCTTGCTCCCCTTTCAGTTCTTTACCCGTCATGCCTTCATCCGTGCCATCACGCCGTCATTGGTGCTCATGCTCCTGATTCTCCTATTGATGTTCCGTCGCCGCTATGTCTGGACGGCATTCGCAGTCGCCGTCTACGTACATTTGTACATGGGCGGGGTGATTTTCGGGCCGCTGATTGTCGGGCTTTACGTCGTCGCCATGCTGATTGTACCACCGAAAGACGGACGCAATCCGTGGCGACTTGCAGTGTGGGTCGTAGCGGGATGGACAATCGGAATTGCGACCCATCCCTATCGCGACGGCATGTGGGAATTCTTGCGTCTGCAAGTATTCGGCACCGGACTGTCCCCGGACATTGCGGTGGGAAAGGAATGGAAGCCCTACAACGATCTTTGGTGGTTTGCGCAAATGTCCGGGATTATGCTGGGAGTGTGGGCGACGGCGGTTTTGGCGCGTCTGCGACTCGGCAAACCGGCCAACGCCGAGGAGCTGGCGTTATTCCTGATCAACTTCGCTTTCCTGGTTCTAACCCTCAAGTCCAGGCGTTTCATAGAGTATTGGCCGATGTTTTGTATGCTCAGTGCGGCCTACCTTGCCGCGCCGGTGATCGTGAATCTCACCGAGATATTTCAACGACGCGCGAAATCACGCGCGATATACTGGTTTGCGAAATGGGGACCGAGCGCAGCAGTTATCGGTGTCATCGTCATTATGGTTTTCTCTCCGGTCTGGCAGGAAATACGGAAGACATCCCAGTGCGAATATGACCTTCCCGCAATCCGTGCGGCCATGGATTACCTACAAGAACAATCGCAACCCGGGGAAGTAGTTTTCACGGACGACTGGGACATCTTCCCCGTTTATTTCTTCTACAATTCGCACAACCACTACGTTGTAGGCCTGGACCCCAAATTCACCCACGCCCGCCGGCCGGACCTCTGGGAGAGATATGTCAAAATCACACGAGGGCAAATCCCTTCGGATGTGACCCTGGACATACCCGGTAATGACGCGAAAGTCGTCAGGCAGCCATTGCACGTGTCCCTGGAGGATATCCGCGAGCATTTCGGGGCCAACTATGTAGTCACGGATCGCGATCACAAACCTCTGGCCAAAAAGCTTGCGGAGGCGAAAGACTTCACCGAATTGATCTATCCCTCGACTTCCTATGCGAAGTCGCGCGACGCGCCTTATCTCATATTTCGCGTCCGCGGGGAACGCAGTACACCACCCTGATCGCCCTACTGCGTGAATCAGCCATAAACATCGCGACAGTACCCCGTTCGGGAGATTTCGTGTAAAATGCGGCGGCGATGAGCGATACCGCGTTCGTATTGATAGTCGAGGATGAGCGAGCCCACGGGGAGGCGATCGCCGAGGCCCTGGCGCGCTCGACGTTCGCCTGCAACGTGGTGGACAGCGGCCCGGCGGCCATCGAAAGCGTGCGGAACCGAACGCCCGACGTGGTCATCACCGACTACAAGCTCGGCGGGGGCGTCACCGGCATGGACGTGCTGCGCGAGGCGAAAAAGAAAAACCCGGACACGGAGGTGATCCTCATCACCGCCTACGGCAGTGAAGCGCTGGCCCGCGAAGTGCTCAGCCAGGACAGCGAGTTCCGGGCCTACGACTACCTCATCAAGCCCATCGACATCGACGTGCTGCGCGACAAGGTCAACCGAGCCGCCAAGCAAGCCCTGGCCGCCCGCGACGCCAGGCTCCTCAAGGAGCAGGTCGATAAAGCCTTCGAGTTCTCCGGCATCATCGGCACGTCGGAGGCCATCCTTCGAGAGATCAAGCGGCTCAAGAAAATCGCCCGCAGCAAGAGCACCGTGCTGATCGTCGGCGAGACGGGGACGGGCAAGGAATTGTTCGCCCTGGCCATCCATCAGAACTCGCCGCGAGCGGGCAAGGCATTCAAGGTGCTCAACTGCGCCGCGGTGAGCGAAACGCTGTTGGAAAGCGAACTGTTCGGGCACGTGAAGGGCGCCTTCACCGGGGCGATCGTGGATCGCAAGGGTCTGATCCAGGCCGCCGACGGGGGGACGCTTTTCCTCGACGAGATCGGCGACATGCCGCTGCCGATGCAGGCCAAGCTGCTGCGCACGCTGGATACGGGCGAAGTGCTACGGGTTGGCACCAACGACACGCAATACTTCGACGTTCGATTTGTCGCGGCGACGAATCATGACCTTGCGGAGTTGGTCCGCACCGGCGCGTTCCGGGAGGATTTGTTCTACCGCCTGCACGCCCAGGCCGCCATCCGCTTGCCGCCGCTGCGGCAGCGCCGCGAGGACATCCCCGTGCTGGTCCACAAGTTCATCGAGCAGGCGAACTTCGAGCACCGCACGGCCTTTACCGGGGCGTCGGCGGAGGTGATGCGCAAGCTGGTCAACTACACCTGGCCGGGCAACGTCCGCGAGTTGCGCAACGTCGTCTTCCGCATGAGCCTGGAGTCCGAGGGGCCGGTCTTGGAAGTGGACGACCTGCCCGACAACCTGCGCGCTTCCACCGACATCGTGCTCCTGGGTCCGCCGAACCTGGCGGGGATGTCCATGGCCGACGTGGAGAAATTGCACATCATGAACACGCTACGCATGTTCGGCGGCAACCGCGAGAAAACCGCCAAGGCCCTGGGCATCGGGGCGCGGACGCTGTATCGCAAACTGCGCGATTACGGGCTGCGATAGCGGGTAAACGTCAAAACGTCGAAAAGTCAAAACGCCGAAACCAGTACCGCGCTAGCATGAAGCGGACCCATCAGAGCCGTCGGCGCGAACCGACGGACATCCAAACCCAAAGCGCGAGCGTGGGGTCCATCCGAGACGGGAGCGGGTGCTGGCCGGTATCGGCAATTGCGACGAAGCCATATAGCCACGGAAGCAAACGCCGAAAAGCCGGAACCAGGGCACGCCGGAGGGAGACCGAGCGGTCCCGGCGCGCCAGGACTTCGATCTTGCCGACTTGCAAAGGTTTTTGAACGGCTTCCATCCCGAGCCGTAGGGCGGCGGTTGGTCGCAGGTCGCATATCGGCTATGATGCTCCTCGAAGTTCTTGCGGAGGATCAACGTGCCGACAGTCCCGGGACTCGATTCCAAGATCAATCGTGCAAGAGCGCACCTAAAAAACCCCCTCACCCTGCCCTCTCCCCCAAGGGGGAGAGGGGGTGACCGGTCGCTTGCGCTCCCGGCTCTGGGGGGCGTCCGCTGGCTTACGCCTGCGGCTCTGATCGCGCTTCTCGCGGGGGTTCCCGGCTGCGGGAAGGACGAATCAAAACAAACCAAAAGCCAACCCGCGGCGAGCACGCCGAAGGCGTTCACCGATGTGACCGAGGCCGCGGGCATCAAACACGGCCACAGCAAGCCCGTTCTCGACCACAAGCTCGATAACATCATGACCTGGGTGTGCAGCGTCGGCGCGGCGGCCGCTGCGGGGGACTTCGACAACGACGGCTGGATCGATCTATACGTTACGAACTCCAACAAGGGCACGCCGAACTATCTTTATCGTAACAACCACGACGGCACCTTCACCGACATCGCCAAGAAAGCTGGCCTCGCTGACGTCAACGGCGACGACGGCGTCAGCATGGATTGCATCTGGGGCGACTACGACAACGACGGGTGGAAGGACCTCTTCCTCGCCCGATGGGGCAGGAATTCGCTCTTCCGCAACAACGGGAACGGCACCTTTACGGAAGTCACCAAGCAACGCTTCCGTCGACGCGACGGGTCGCCGGGCACCGATTGGGCGAACGCCAACGCGGCCATCTTCCTCGACTACAACCTCGACGGGCGGCTGGACATCTACGTAGGGAACTACTTTGATGAGATCGACCTGTGGAACCTCAAGACCACCAAGATCATGCACGACAGCTTCGAGGGTGCGCGCAACGCGGGGCGGAACTACATGTACCGCCAGGAAGCGGACGGCACATTCACCGAAGCAGCGAAAGAGCTGGGCCTCGACGATCCCGGATGGACGCTGGCCGTCGGCTCGGCGGATATCAACAACGACGGTTGGCCCGACCTTTATTGTGCCGACGATTTCGGCCCCGATCAACTCTTCTTGAACAACCGCGATGGGACCTTCAAGAACGTGACCAAGGAGGTCCTCGGTGGCGATTCCAAGAAGGGCATGAACGTCGAGTTCGGCGACTTCGACAACGACGGCTGGCTGGACATTTACGTCACCAACATCACCACGGCCGAGTACCTCCAAGAGGGCAACATGCTGTGGCACAACAACGGCGTGGGCCCCGATGGCGTGTTGAGCCTCACCGACGTTTCCCTCGAAACCGGCACCTATGATGGCGGATGGGGCTGGGGGGCCAAGTTTTTCGACTACGACAACGACGGCGATCTCGATCTTTTCGCTGCCAACGGGTTCATCAGTGCCGGGGAGGGCAACTACTGGTACGACCTCGCCTCGTGGACCGTGCTTGGCCAGGATCCCGCCGATGCCGTCAATTGGCCGACCATCGGCGATCGGTCGTTCTCCGGCTACGAGCGCGAACGGTTCTGGCGCAATGACGGAATGGGTTCCTTCACCGAACGGGCAGAAGAACTCGGCGTGGGAAACACGCGCGACGGGCGGGGCGTCGTCTACTTCGACTACGACAACGACGGGGACCTCGATCTCTTCGTCGCCAACCAAGGGCAACCGCCCTACCTCTACCGCAACAATGGTGCGAACAAGAATCACTGGCTGATGGTGGAGCTGGAGGTTGATCCGGCAACGGGCGTCAACCGTGACTCCGTGGGTGCGCGGGTGACGGTCATGACTTCGAAGGGCCTGCAAATCCGCGAGCGCGATGGTGGCAACGGTTACTGCGGCCAAAGCGACCCACGGGTGCATTTCGGGCTGGGAGCGGATAAGGAAGTCAAGTTGCTCGAGGTCCGCTGGCCCGACGGCGGATTACAGTACCAGGAGCACGTGCAAGCGGACCGCCTGATTAAAATCCGCCAGGACCGCAATAAGTATGCCAGTCAGGTGGCGATCAAGGTGTCCGCTCCGCAACCGTGGGGAGGCTCCACCGAGGCAGGCCGTCCCAAAGGCCCGCCGCCCGAACCTGCCGATCTCGAAAAACACCTAGCCGACATGGAGACCATGCTCCGTGATCGCCCGCAGGCCTACGGCGTGGCGAGCACCTATCGTTCACATTGTGCAACCTATGGCCGCCACGACCGATCGATCAAGTTCTTTCAGCAACTCGTTTCGGAAAAGCCCGACGACTGGCGGGCGCGCGTCGAATTGGCCTGCGCCTACATCGACAAAATCCCCACCTGTGGGGGCATGGCCGCCATCGTGAGCAAGGGTACGCTCGCCCGGAAGTCCCTCGACCAGTTCGATCAGGTCCTCGCCGAACATCCTGATTTGTGGGTGGGCTACTACACGCGGGGGATGAACCACCTGCACTGGCCTCGGGCGCTCTTACATTCCGACGATGCGGCGACGGACTTAGCCCGATGTATCGAGCTTCAGCGAAAATCCGAATCCGCCGGCCCGGAGTACTACTTCGTGCGTACCTACGTCGCCCTCGGCGACGCCTTCACCAAGGCCAAAAAATACGACCGTGCCCGGGAAGCCTGGCGGCAAGGTGCGAAACTGTTCAGCGCGTCTGCGGAATTGAAAGAGCGTCTGTCGATCACCGATGATTCCGCCTTGCTCAAGTACGTCGAGTCCAAACGCAGCCTGGAGCAGCCGATCGACACCGGGCTCTCCTTCCTCGATCCCACGCCTTGAAGGCGCGCCCGTCCGATACTTACTTGACAGACCCTCCACGATAATCTATACTAAAGGGCTTGATTTTATCGCTTCTCTTTGTGGGACAAGGAGTTAGCGACGAACGGGGATCGCCGGAGAGTGGGGGGTTCGGGTGAAAAAACGAGTCCAAATGAAGGCCGAGGTGAAGCCGGTTGCCCCCGCGCAAAAAGTCGCGCGGAAAACGGCGGCGGCCTTGAGCGCGGCCAAGTCCAGGATCTCAACGTCGCGCAAAATGCGCCCGTCGGAAAGGGATCTCCACGCCGAGCGAAACTCCAAAGAAACCGCGCCGTCCGTTGTGCCGATGATACCGTCGAAGGCCGGCGACGGCGGGGAACGCTCTATGACGAACCCCCCAGGATTAATCAACGAGCCGATCAGAGCGACGCGTAAACCCGCGCCTTTGGATATCGTCGAACCGTCGCCGACTTCACAGGATCCCATCCAGTATCCCGAAGAGGCGACGAATAAGGTCAAGACCTACCTGAACGCCAAGCAGCTTAGGGAATTCAAGACCATCTTGCTGGATAAGCGCGACCAGCTCGCCGGCGACGTGGAGCGGCTCACCTCGGAAGCGTTGAAGGGCAACGGGCAGGGCCAGAGCGACCAATCGACCATGCCGATCCACATGGCCGACCTCGGCAGCGACACCTGGGAACAGGACTTCACCATCGGCCTCATCGCCAACGAGCAAAACATCGTCCGGGAGATCGACGACGCACTCGAACGCATCGCGGACAAGACCTACGGCATGTGCCTCGCTACGGATCAGGAGATTAGTCTGGCCCGTCTACATGCCAAACCCTGGGCCAAGTACTGCATCGAATACGAGCGGGCCCGCGAAGAGGGACGCGCGCCCTAACCCGGTCCTCCATGATGGACGCATTCGCACACCAAACACCCCATGCGGTCGACGAGCAACCCGAATCCGCGATCGGGCACGTCGCGTCCCAGGTTCGATTTTGGCTGCCCGCCGCCGCCCTCTTGTGGCTCGATTTGTGGTCCAAGAATTGGGTGTTCGCCAACATACCCACCGATCACGGGCAAATCATCGTCCCCGGTTTCCTTGAGTTCCGGCGGTCGTTGAACGACGGCGCGGTGTTCGGATCGTTCACCGGTTACGTCGGCGTATTTATTGTCGCTTCCCTGTTTGCTCTCGGCTTTGTCTTCTATTTGTTCGCGAACAGTACGCGGCGGCAACGCAGTCTGCACATCGCCCTGGCCTTAATCCTCGCCGGGGCAATCGGCAATCTCTACGACCGCGCGTTCATCAAGGCCGACGTGGTACGTTTTCGCGACGGCACCAACCCGCGGGGATCGGTCATCGGCACATTGGCCGGCGAGCCGACGCAAGACAAGATCCGGCTCGGCGATTGGCCTGACGGCGCCAACGCCCGGACCTTCGCGGTGTCCGACGTGACTCTGCATCGACAGGGCGTGGTCCGCGACTTCATCAAGTTCATACCGAAATTTCCTCGATCGTGGTCCCGATTGGGCGGTTTCGACATGTGGCCGTGGATCTTCAACGTGGCCGATGCGGCGCTGGTGTGCGGCGTGGGCCTACTGCTACTCAACTGCTTCTTTGATCGAAAACCGCGAACGGTGCCCGCGCACGTCCTGTTCCAAACCCCAAGCGCAAGCGTGGGGCCGTGACGGCTGAGGATCGCGGGTTCGGCTCAAAACGAGCGATCGCGCGCACTATGGTGACCGGACGCCTCTCCCCGGCGTGGTCATTCGCGGTCCGGCTTGCCTTGATGCAATCGTGGAGTCGTCGCGCTGTCATCAGTCACACCCTTGCGCGGCACGGTGTCTGACGCGGCGCCGCTGTTCATCGCTCCCAGCGGCGGCCCGGGACACGGCGTGTCATCGCGCGGACT
Source organism: Phycisphaerae bacterium (assembly GCA_020056715.1). Taxonomy (GTDB): domain Bacteria; phylum Planctomycetota; class Phycisphaerae; order UBA1845; family UBA1845; genus SBAX01. The sequence continues at coordinate 20,752 of JAGVHG010000040.1, forward strand.
CACCCAATCGTACTCGCCCCAGGCCATGCCATGCCCGTGGCACGTCTGGCACGAGGTGCAATAGGCATGCCAATCATAGGCCGCCAACCAGTCCGCGTGGCACACGGTGCAAAGTCCGTTGGCGCTTCCCCATCCCACATTGAGCCCGCTGACCGGCACTGTAACCGCGCGGGCCTGGCCGAACGTGTTCCACGGCGGTCCATTGAATCCGCTGCCGCCGGCGGTGCGTATGCCGTCGTCGACGAATGTAGTGCCGTCTACGAAGTCACGAATCATGTAAGGGTTTCCGGCTGAGTTCGTCGGCGAGTAGGAACCGTGCGGGTCGTGACAGACGACGCAAGCGGTCACCGCGCCGGGCGCGCCGGAGTACCCGGGCCAGCCGCGCTTCGAGTCCGTCCCGTGCGCAGAGTGTGTCCATGAGTAGTCCACATACCAGGGGCCCTCGACATAGTCGCACGAATCGACGCCGCGCAGCGAGGAGCACGCCCCGCCCAGACACGCGCCGCCGAGGATGTTGTTCCAATTAAAGCCCAACGACGCCCAGCGCGGATCGGTTGCGTCGATCGTCGGCCCCGCAACGCCCGGCGGGAAGCTCGGGTCGAGCGGGCCGGTGCCGCCATTGTGGCACGACAAGCAGAATCCGTCGCCGCTGCCCGTCCACGGTGTCGTGTTGGCGAACGGATCGGTAAGCGGCCGGGTCCGGGACGCGGCATGCGCGCCGTGGCAGTTGAGGCATTCGATCTTCGCCCCGCTGAACGCCTGGTCCGCGTCGCTGATGTCGTGGTGACTGTTGACGGCGCGCAACGTGCCCTCGTTGCCGAAGCAGAAGTCGCCGTATTTCTCTTCCCACTGCAGCGTTCCCTGGAACCTGCCGGCAACATCGAGCGGAACGGTGCCGCCGCCGAAGGGATCGAACGGCGTCGCCAGCCGGGCAGAGCCGTCGGAATCATGGCACGCGGCGCAGAAGTCGGACAGGTCGGGGTCGCCCGTGAGGTCACCGGGTTTTTGGAAGCGATAAACGCCGCCGCCGTCGGGATCGATCAAATCGACATAGCCGTCCATGTGGGTGCCCTGGTCATGGCACACCACGCACGCGCCGGTTCCAAGCTCAACTCCGTAATGGGCGTGCGCGTCGCCGACGGGGAACTCGCCGACCACCGCCCGTCGTCCGCCCGGCGGGATGCCGTCGCCGTTGTTCTGTGCCACAGAGTGGCACGATATGCAGTCGCCGCCCGTGGGTATGAAGCCGGCGCTATGGGGATGGCAGTCTATGCAGTTCTGCCCGTTGTTGTGCGGCGTGCCGCTCCCATCCTGGCGGTGGTAACTGGTCGCGGTGTGGCACACCTGGCAGAGGCCGTCATTGGCCGCCGGGTCGCCGTCGTCGAGGCTGTTCGCTCCCGTGCGCGCGGAGAATACCACGGGCTTGTCCGCACCCAGCGTCCGGTTGTAGACCGACGTGCCCACTAGCGCCAAGTTGCCGCTCTTGGGGTTGTGCGTGTCGTGGCACTCCGAGCAGGTCGGTTGCCACGAACCCTGCGGCGTGTGCCCGATGTAATCTACGTGGCACTGCTTGCACAGCGTACCGTCCCGATTGCTCACCCGAAGGTACGGCGAGCCGGCGGTGTTGTTGTGCTGATTGTGACAGGTGGCGCACTTGATGACTCCGCCCGATAGATAACGAGCCATTTCGCTCCCGGCCGGCGGGCCGACCGATCCGACCGATGCGTTAATCGCCGCCACGCCCCACGCGTGGGAACGACCGCCCGAATCCGGCGCCGGCGAGCCGTTGAGGACGCGATCCGCGCTGCGGAACGCTGAGTCCAAGGCGTGGCCGCCGCTGGTGTGGCAAGAGAGGCAGAGGTTGCTCTGACCGGCGACCGTGGCCGCATGTCCGCCCGGTTCGCCGTCGATATTGTGGCAACGGGCGCAGGGCGTATCGCTGAGCATGTGCGGGGGTTCCCAGCCGCCCGTCACGGCGACGGCGTCGGCGTCGAGGGACGCGCTCTTCGGTCCCGTGCGGGTGAGTCGCGAGAGCCTAGCCACCCCGCCGAGAACCTTGCGCAAGGCGGCGTCGAAGGGGCTGTCATTCGTGCCGCGGTAGAACGTTCCAAGTTCGCCTGCGGCCGCGACACTCGGCGGGTCGTAAATCTCGACGGTGCCGACGTTGCTGTTTGCGATCAGGACGCGGCCTGTGGCGTCGAGAGCGACGTCGCACGGCGTCTGGAGATCGCCCGGCGCGGCGCCGTAGCCGACGAGCTTGCCGAGCTCCGCACCGCGCAGATCGAACACGCGGAGGGTTCCCATGATCGCGTCGGTGACGTACACCCGCCCGGAGGCGTCGACGGCCAGCCCTGCGACGCGCGCGAACCAGCCTTCGCTGGTCCCGTCGGGCAAATACTTGATGCGGTACCCGAAGGAAAACCGAAACAGGCCCGAGGTGTCGAAAACCTGCACGCGGAAGTTGTCCTGATCGGCCACGAGGATGCGATGGTTGATCGCGTCCAGTGCGATGGCGCTGGGATACTTGAATTGGCCGAACCCACTGCCGCGGATTCCGAACATGAGGACCAGTGCGCCTGCGGCGTCGAACGCGTACACGCGGTCCGCGCCGCTGTCCACGACGTAGACGAGGCCGCTATCGGGATCGACCGCCAGATCGGTTGGCTGCACGAAGGCGACGACTCCATCGCCGAGAAATTGCAGGAACGTAAACGTGGAGTCGTAAACGGCGACCTTAGCGTCGCGACGGGAGACGAAGATTCGGCCGTCCGCATGGACGGCGACGCCGACCGGCCCGCCCGATTCGATCCATACGCTCAAAGGACTGCCGCTTGTGTCGAATCGCCGGATCACGCCCGAGCGCGGATCGGTGACGAGGATTTCGGCGGCGGTGACGGCGATCCGGGCCGGACTGTCCAGCCCCGCTGAGAGCGTCATGCGGTGGGTTATCGGTCCAATCTGTGCGACGGACGAAAGAGAGATTGCTATTGCGGCCCCAATGAACATGATTGCATCCTCCAGCGCGAATAGCGCGCACTACATCCCCAGTTCCTGACGCACTCTGTTGTGGCATTTTTCGTGCCATTGGGGCACGCTTATCGCATATGGCGATCAACCACCACTTATCGCTGTATGGGACGCATTTTCGGGCAGTCTGCGGTTCACTGAGTACAGTTTAGCTTGTCATTCGACGGAATACGGCGAACGTTTTTCTCATTACCGAGAATGACGGGCAAATACCCCACCGGTTGCTGGGCGGAAACCCAAGTTCCGCAGTTCGGCGATGAAAACAGCATTGTAGTGGGTGCCGAGGCCGTTCGAGCGAGAAAGTCGTAACTACAATTGGCCCCCGTCCGGGAGAGCGGGCAGTGGGAGTAGTACTGGCAAACTCGAAAAATCGCGTAATGCCAAAATCCGTGGCCAGACCCGGTGGCCAGACGCCATACCTGGGGGCGTTTACCTCTTGTTGACCTGTGTATCAAAGTTCGCTATCTTCACCATTGAGCGGTGCTGTTTACGCGCACTGTCGAAGACAACGGAACGGCGAATCGGGGTCGTGCCGGAGTTCCGCATCGGCGGCCTGAACGACCTCCCAGAGGAGGAGACGGACATGTGGTCGAACAACGAGGGGGTTCTCAACGTCCAACGTCGACGAAAAAGAACATTGGCAATCCTGATCCCCGCTTGCATTATCGGCCTTGCGCGCGGCGCCGAGATTCGCCCCGGCGAGGAGAAGCCGAGCGCCGCTCAAGACTCGGCGCGAATGACAACTGTTGGGGACGTGGGGAGGACGGAGCAGGTTGCGGGAAGCCTCCCCGAGTTCTATTTCGAGCCGAGTAACATCACTGTTCCGCCCGGCGGTGGCACTGTGATGTTGAATGTCGCTCTAAGGAACTGGCCGCTACGCCTTGGCGCAATCTCGGCGGACCCGAAAGTGGTTCGCGTCGTTGGGCCAACTTGTCCGCCCTTATGTCCTTGTCATCCAGATCCCGCGCACTTCACTTTCGCGAGCGCGCCGAATTGGATCTTTGGCAACGCCCCTACTACGTCATGTCACCCCTGCCAGTTTCCCGAGAGCTTTTCCGTCGACGTTACTAACAAGCCCGCCGACGCGGTTCATTACTACGACGGAGCGAATGGACTCATCGGCACCCTTGAGGTGATCGTCAGTCCCGGCTGCGAACCCAACACGCAGATCGTAATCGGCACTAGCTCTAGCTTTCCACCAAGTGTTAGCTCGTTGGCAGATAACTTTCTTGTTCTTATAGACGACGAAGGGAACGAAACGAAAAGTGCATTCACCGTGATACCCGCGTTCATACTAGTCGTAGGCACAGGCGCGTGCTGCGACCGTCGAATCGTCGATCCTCTTCTCCGTTGCCGGGACGGCGTACCGGAGTCTCAGTGCATCGTCGATGACCCCACGCAGGTTTCCTGGACCGAGGGAATCTTGTGTCAGGACTTGGATCCCGCGTGCACCGAGCACACGGGTGCCTGCTGCGACGAGGACACCTTTGGAAGCTGCCAAGACAACGTGCCGGCGTCGCAATGCAACTGCAAGAAATGCTTGTTCTACAAGGGTACGCCGTGCAGCGAGATCGAGTGCGTGCACAACCCAATTCCGACGGTTTCCGAGTGGGGGTTGATGGTCCTTGCCCTTCTCCTGCTCACCGGGGCGAAACTGGCCTTCCGTCGCGCGAGCCGGGGTGAGCCCGCCGACTTTGACGTCACCCACGAGGGGTGACGCTAGATCGTCCGCGAGATTGCGCTCGCGGCTCGGATCGGTCGTGTCGCTCGGGTTGGCCCGTCGCTTGCGCTCCGGGTTCTGATTCGTTTCGGAATTCTGCGGGCGTAGCGATAAAGATCGACGTAGACCCTCCCCGCTCCAAGGGGCGGGGACTCGACGTGCCTCAAACGCACCTCTCGTCTACGGCGGCGTTGGCGCGTGGGGTAAAAGATCGCGAAAGAACTTCTCTCGGTCGGGGCGCTCCCAAGCCGCGTATAGGTCCGCCAGGCGAGTGGCGGTCTCTACCGTCCGGAAGTATGACTCCCCCTTCGTGCTCGAGAGGATGCGGTACGCCTCGAGGAGATGCTGTTCGGCTTCCTCGAAACGAGCGAGTTTGGCCAGGCAGGCACCGAGGCTAGTCAGAGTTACAGCAACGATCTCGCTGTTGTCACCGAAGAGCTTCCGACGCATGTCAAGGGCTGTACGATGTAACCTTTCGGCCTCCGTTAAGTCGCCCTTCTCACGGAGTATAGCACCCAGGGTGTTCAGGTCCGAGGCTATCCGCGGGTGCTCGTTCCCGAGCCGCTTTTGATCGATCTGGAGGGCGTCGCGGACTAGAGGCTCGGCCTCATCGTATCTGTGCCGGTTCAGCAGCAGGGCCGCAAGGTGGTTGGAACACGACGCCACCTCCGGGGATTCTTCCCCAAAGATGAACCGGTACCCGGACAATACCTCGCGGTACAAAGGCTCAGCCCGTTCCAGCTCGCCCTCGAAATACAACAATGCGGCGAGGTAATGCAAAGCCTCAAGGACAAGCGGATGCCGGTCGCCAAAGCGAGTTTTCCGAATGCTCAGCGCCTCAAGATACATGCCTTCAGCGCGCTGGAAATCGCCCCGGACTTGGGCAATCGTCCCCAAGTCGATCAGGGAAAGCGCGACCTCGGGACTGCCATCGCCGAACAGATCCCGGCGGATCGCAAGCGCTTGGTTGTAGAGGCTCTCCGCTTCGTCGTTGCGGGACAATTTTAGTAGAGTGTTGCCCGTAGCAGCCATCGACTCTGCCACTTGGGGATGCCGATCGCCGAATAAGGACCGCCTCATACGCAGGGCGTCCTCGTGCGTGCGGAGGGCTTTCTCGTACTCCCCGCGAGCATCCAGCACGTCGCCGAGGGCGCGGAGGGAGGAGGCGATCTCTTCGCTGGGTTCCACGAGTGAGGATTGACGGATGGACAACGATTCCTCGAGGAGTCGTTGGGCTTGTTCGAATAAACCCAGCTTGGCGTGGACGTTGCCGAGCGTCTCCAGAAGTGCGCCGCGGATGAGGGGTTGGTCTCGAAGCTCATACCGAACTCGAGCCGCCCCCCGGTCGAGGATTTCACGTGTGGTCAGATGAGCGCCCTGTGATTCAAGGGGATCGGAGACGTTGAACAGCCCAACAAGGAAATCTGAAACTTGTCGAGCGGTAAGAGCTTCGCGGTCCGCCCGGCTGCGCTCGCGCTCCGCACGATCGGCCTCATCTCGCGCCAGTACCTCATTGGCCTGCGCGACTTCTCGCTGTTCGGCTTCGCGGCCTCGGGCTTGCTCCGCTTGACCGCGCTGCCTCTCGGCACGAAAGTAAAGTCGGGTCATGCCAACTGCCGCTCCCGCGAGCACCGTGACAAAAAGCGTACTCACCAGTACCGTCCCGCGATTCCGCCGCACGAACTTCTGCAGGCGGTACAGGCGGTTTGGTGGGCCTGCTTGTACCGGCTCATTGTTGAGATGGCGGATGATATCATCGGCAAAAGCAAAAGCCGTGGCGTAGCGCCGAGTGCGGTCCTTTTCCAAGGCCTTCATGATGATCCAGTCCAGGTCGCCGCGGACTTGGCGAAGGAGCGTCTTGGGTTCGGTATGGCGGCGGTGGGCGATGTCGTCGATTGACGAGCCGCCCGCCGCAGGCGGGTGAGGGAGCGGAGATTTCGGGTCCGCGGGCGTGGCAGGACCGCTTGTTGATACGCGCGGTACTGATCTGAGCGCGCTCAGGCGCGTGCTCGGCTTGGGCGGATCGACCTCGCGGATAATACGCTGAATCTCCGCGAAACCACCGGCAAACAAGGTTCTTGGATCAAACGGCAACGCGCCAACCAGGAGCTCGTAGAGCAGCACACCCAGCGAGTAGATGTCCGTGCGCGTGTCGATGTCCAGCGCCGTCATCTCCGCCTGTTCGGGGCTCATGTAGCCGGGCGTGCCGATGAGTTGTCCCTGCTCGGTGAACAGCGTCCGCTCCGTAAGGCGATGTTGCGTGGCCTTCGCAACACCGAAGTCGATCACTTTGGGCACCGGTTTTTCATCCTGCACGGTCACCAACACGTTCGACGGTTTGATGTCCCGGTGGATGATTCCCTTCTGATGGGCGTGCTGCACAGCGTGGCACACGTCTATGAAAAGGCGCAGGCGTTCCTCGGTATTGAGTCGATGCTTATCGCAGTAGTCAGTGATCGGAATACCCGCAACATACTCCATCACGAAGTAGGGTCGCCCAGTTTCGGTGGCCCCCGCGTCGAAGACCTTGGCCACGTTAGGATGGTTCATCAAGGCCAGAGCTTCGCGCTCGACCTCGAACCGGGTGATCACCTGCCGAGTATCCATACCCAGCTTGACGATCTTGAGGGCCACGCGGCGATGGACGGGCTTTTGCTGCTCCGCAAGGTAGACGGTGCCAAACGCGCCCTCGCCGAGCACCTCCAGAAGTTTGTACGGGCCGATCTCGCGCAGGACTGGCATCCCGGGCGCGGTCTGCGCAGGTGGTCGACCGCCGACATCGGTGTAGTCGGAGCCGTGTTGGATGGACAGCGTTTCTTCCGACGATCCGTCGCTGGTCATGAGCGGCCCTGCTTTCTAAGACGCACTCGATAGGACACGAATAGATGTTTGGGTTATAAGCCAAGGGTGTATCGGTTTCAAGAGCCGCGGCGGCCACGCGACGACGCGCGTTGATCGGTCGCCCCGGCTACGTGGACCGAGCCCCCGTGACGTTATCTTTTTGGATGAAGGCGCGCCACAATCAGAAAAGAAGCGATTGCGAGATAAACGCGGATTTCCAAACGAACCCACCGTAGAATCGCTAAGTCCTTGCGGTGTCGAGAATTATGAAAATGCCCATGTCGCGGCAAAGCCAAAACAAAGCCACTCAAAGCCACCCGCGTTCGCAGCGCGTTGCCGGATGGGCGACTTTGGAATCGCAGCCGTCGGCCCAGAAGTTGACTGAAGTTGACGAGAGCATGATGCGTCGAGCGCTCGCCCTGGCGAAAAAAGGCGCGGGCCGCGTCGAGCCTAATCCCATGGTGGGCTGCGTTATCGTCCGCGACGGCCGTGTCATCGGCGAGGGTTACCACCGTCGATTCGGCGGCCCGCACGCCGAGATCGAAGCCCTTCACTCCTGCACACGAAATCCCCGCGACGCGACGGTCTACGTATCGCTCGAACCTTGCTGCCACCACGGCAAGACTCCGCCCTGCACCGCTGCTTTGATCGAGGCGGGCTTCGCCCGCGTTGTGACGCCGTTTTACGACCCGAACCCGGCCGTGAACGGCAAAGGTCTTCGACGGCTTCGCGCTGCTGGAATCGCGGTCACCACCGGCGTGCTCGTCCATGAGGCCGCGGAAGTCCTCGCACCGTTCTTGACCACCGTACGCCTGGGCCGACCGTACATCATCGCCAAATGGGCACAGAGCCTCGACGGGCAGCTCATCACGCCGCCCGGCGAATCGAAGTGGATATCTTGTGAAATGTCGAGACGGACGGTACACCGCTTGCGTGCCCGCGTCGACGCCATCCTCGTCGGCGTCAGGACGGTGCTCGCCGATGATCCGCTTCTCACCGCCCGTGATGTTCCCCTCCGGCGTCAAGCGCTCCGCGTCGTGCTCGACGGCCAACTACGGATTCCCGTGAGTGCCAAATTGGTGGCATCTTCAAAGACTACACCGACGCTCGTATTCACGACGCCTCAGGCGCTCAACACCAAAAAGGCACAACAACTGACGCGCCAGGGCGTGGAACTCGTGGCGTCCAAGACGCGAAACGGACGATTGCTCCTCGGCGAGTGCTTATCTCATCTAGCCAACCGCAGAGTGACAAACCTGCTGGTCGAAGGCGGTCCGACGGTCCTCCACGCAATGTTGAAGGCGCGATTGGTCGATGAGGCTTGGGCCTTCGTCGCTCCAAGGCTGATCGGCGGCGACCCGCAACGGTGCTGCCTCGCCAACGTGTTCGCCAACACGGATCCCCGCGCCGCGACCGTCGAACGGTCCGGCAATGATCTCCTTTACCGCCTGCGCTTGACCGACCTGCCGCGAGCGGCGGAAGCGCGAAGATGGAAGTGAGAAGATAGAAGGGGCCGATCTTGCGATTCTCACCTCTCTCTTCTCTCTTCTAACTTCTCTATTGCTTGAACCAGCTCCGTCTGCTCGCGGGTGAACGCCGGAGGTCTGGTGGTCAGAAGAAACGGACGGTGTTGGGATACGCTGATTAGCAGCGCGACGCCTATCAGATTGCATAGCAGGCTGCTTCCCCCGTAGGAGACAAACGGCAAGGTCATCCCCGTCACCGGCAGAAGCCCCATGGTCATCCCCATGTTCACGACGGCCTGCGAGGTGATGAGGGTCACCAACCCCACGGCAAGCAAACGAGCGAACGGCTCGGTGGTTACTGATGCAATGCGCACCCCGGCGACGGCGATGGCTGTAAAGCATCCCAACACTATCGCGCAACCGATCAGCCCCCACTGATGAGCGATGATCGCAAAGATGAAATCATTGTGTCGATCGGGCAGAATGGTGTTCTCGACGTAGACGCCTTTGCCCCAACCGTTTCCCCAAATCCCTCCGCTGCCGATGGCGTTCTTGGAGTGAACGAGCTGATAGCCGGCGCTCGCCGACCATTCCAATGCCTGGCGCTTCGTCGCCAGCAGTGTGTATGCTTGCGGATCGTCGATTACCGCCTTGCGAAGTTCGTCGGACTGCAGCAGCACCGCGGTTATGCGAAGTCGCTGGTAGCTCTCGATGTGCCCCCACGCCAACGGAGCGGCCGCCAGCCCCGCAAGAACGAAGACGGCGAGATATCTTTTTTTCGCACCGGCTGCGAAGAGCATGGTGAAGAGCACCGGTACCAGCAGCATCGCCGTGCCCAGGTCCGGCTCCAGGAGAATCAATGCGATCGGCGCGGCCGAAACAATCACCGGCAACAGCACTCCGCCGAAACCACCTACTTTCTTGCGAAAACGCAGATACCACGCCAAGGCCAGCACATAGGCGATCTTCATGAACTCCGAAGGCTGCAAGAGAAATCCGGCAAGGTGAATCCAGCGGTAGGCGCCGTTACGCGGCGCGGTCAGCCCACCGAAACTCGAATGCAAAACCTTGGCGACAACCAGCGGAACCAACCCGGCAAGGCACACTACAAAGAGCGAGTAGGAATATCGCCCGATGGTCTGATACCCGATCCTAAGCACGATTGCCGCCAGAAAGAAACCGAGCACGACGCGCACCGCCTGCTTCGCGGCGTTGGCCGGCCCGTCATTTCCGCTGGCGTAGTGCGTGTCCGTGACGTAGATGCTGGCGATGCCCACCAGGGTAAGGATGGCGACTGCCGAGCCGATCGCCCAGCCGGGGTTCGTCAAATCGTAGGCAGCGCGTCTCACATGTACACGGGTCGATCAATGAACCTCTGGTGCGAGAATGGATTCTCGCACCAGCAAGGATTCTCGCACCAACGAGGATTTTCGCACCAGCACGGCGTCCAACTACTCACCGAGCACGTCCAACGCTTCCGTCGCAACCTGCGTCGCAAGCGGCCCGGAGGTCTGCGCGCCGCTACCCCCGAACTCGATCAACACAGCCAAGGCGATCGGCGCTTCCCTAGACCAATCCGGTTGACGGTGTGCATCCAACGGTTGAAGGAACGCTCCGAACCAGGCATGGGAGTATTTTTCGCCATCGGGGGAAGGATAGGGCGGCCAACGACCGGCCACCTCCACGCGGGCGGGATCGAATTTCCACAATGGGTTCTCGCGGCGGAAACGCTCGATCGCCGGTTCTTTGGCCGCTTCGCGCACTACAGCCACGCCTTTGACCCCGAATTCGTCGACGTACGGAACCCGATACGACGTCGGCCAGGGATGCACCGTCGCGCTGCCCGTCTTTCCGCACAGTGCGTAACGATCGTTTTCAAAGTGGACGTACTTGTGGGCCGTCCCCTCCGGGTCGTTTACCACTCCATAAATACCTCGGCGGATCGCCAACCATTGATCGTTCGTGGCGGGGAGCTTCCATTCCGGCGAGGGAGTCGCCGTGTCGATCAGCGTCACCGGTCGATACCGTCCGCTTGCGTAGGTCGCCATCATGTTTGCGACCTGCACCGGTGTCATCGCCAGCTCGCCCTGCCCGATGGCAAACAGACGGGCCGTGCCTGGCACGGACTGATGTTTGTTGGCCATCAGCCAGCCCGGAGTGGGATTAATTCCGGCCGCATCCTCACGAAGCCCGATCCCCGACCCTCGGCCGACACCGGCCATGTCGAAAGTGTTGCACAGCCGATCGACACCCAGCCGCTCGCCCAACCGGTACATAAAAACATTGCAACTACCGGTGAGCGCTTCCACCAGATTGATCGACCCGTGGGCCTTGCGGGTGCTGGTTCCCCTCACCTCCCAACAGCGCCAAGCATCGTGGTTCTCCTCCGACAGATACCCCGTACAGTTCTCCCGGCTATCCGGCGTGATCCGCCCGTTCATCAAGCCGGCGAGACAGACCAATGGTTTGATCGTGGAACCCGGCGGATACCTACAATTCACCGCCCGGAACAACAGCGGCAGCCGGTCGGTATCGTCGCGAAGATCGGTGTAAAGTTCCTCAAAATGACTCGGATCGTAGGAGGGATACGACACGAGCGCAAGCACATTCCGCGTCCGAACATCGAGGACCACGATCGCGCCGCCGGAGGATGCGGGGTGTTGATGGACGGTGTTCCCGAGCAGCCGATACAGACGTCGCTGCAACGGGCCGTTAATTGTTAAGGTCACGTCCTTCCCGTGCTCGGCCTCGATGTCTTCGATCACCGCGTTGTCCAGGTCGAGCGTGATCTGCCCCCGCCGACCGCGAAGCATCCGCTCTGCGGCGTATTCCACCCCGCTGGTTCCGATCCGCTCATCGGCTCGATATTCGGCGAAGGGATCGTTCGCTTCGGGGTCCGAGGCGACGTCATCGGGATCAATTCGACCCATTCGTCCCAATACGTGTGCGAATGGCTCGGCATCGACGGCGAACCGCCGCGCCGACGAGGCCTCGACATGGACCCACGGGTAGCGGGCGAACATCTCTCGTGCCGTGATTTGCTGGTCCGCGTCGAGTCCGGTCAGGACGGCGTGGGGTTGTCCCTCCTCTGCCACCGGAGCGTCAAAGCCTCGCCGAACGGCGACCGCGGCGCGGATTCCGGCGATACGGTCATAGATTTCCCGTGCTCGCGTGCGAAGCACGAAGGCCGATTGTGGTTCGGGCGATCGCGCGGTGAGCGAAGATAACTCCTCCCACATGGCCGCAATCTCTTCTTGTAATGTGGCTTGGACCTGCTCGTCGGGGACCGTTTTTACAAAGGGATATCGTCCCGCACGCTTCCAGCGCTTGATCTCGCGCTTGATCGCTGACGGGGCTTCCTCGCAGGCCGCGGCAATCACACCATAGTCGATCGTAAGGTTCCAGCACGGCTCATCGCTCACCAAGACCTCGCCGTTGCGATCGCGAATGCTTCCCCGAACGAATGGAAGTTGAGTCGGAGTGAGAATGAGTGAACGCTCGGTCCGCTGTCGGTAGTAATCGGCGTGGACGATTTGCAATTGCCCCAACCGGACCAGCAAAACCAGCGCCCCGAGGGCCAGCACACCTAGCAAAACTCGCAACCGCTTCTCAAACATCCGCCCCTCCCCGCGACGCTGCGCCCGCATACGAGTAACGCGGACGAGGAATCCCCAACGGTCGTGACATCCATTGCAGAACGCGGAAGGCGAACGGCGCCAATGCTGCGGTGTAAGCGGATACGACAACGCCGCCGATGAGCCAGTCGGCAAGCATCGGCCCCCGCGCTTCGTACAGCAGGTGGTAATACATCGTCCACGCCGTCCGAACCAACAGGCAGGCCGTCAGAGTAACGGCCGTCTGCGTTACCACACGGTATCGAAACAAATACTCGCGGAATGACGTGACAATTATCGCGGTCAATCCGTAGGAAAGAGCGATCACGCCGAAGCGCTCGATGGTCATGAGGTCAGCACACACACCGAGAACCCACCCGGCTGCAATCGCGTTACTCGACCGTGCATAAAGACTCAAGAATACGACGACGATCAGCAAGAAATCCGGTCGAGCGGAGAACAGTTCAAGCCCGGGCGCCACCGCGGCTTGCAGGGTGAGCACGAGAACGGTCAAGATCGCGAAGGTCAGCCAACGCATTCTTCTTCCCGCTCCACTCCTACCGGTCCTGCCTCGCCGGGGTCGCGGCGTAGGGCAAGTCCTTCTTTCGATCCGCATCGACGATGTCGAGAATCGCCCGTGCCGCCGAGACCTGCACGCGCGGATCGCGCGGATCGTCCAAAAGTTCGGCCAGCAACGGTAGGGCGTCGGCGCGTCCGATTGCTCCCAGCGCCGCGGCGGCAAGTTGTCGCGTCCGCAGCATCTGCCCTTCGACGGGATCCTGCGGATCGCTGCGCGCCGGTTGATCGCCCCGCAGCGCCCGCATGGCGGTCTCGAATCCCACATCCGAATGGAGCAACCCAAGTCCTCGCGCGGCGGCGAGCCGCGTTTCCATGTGCGTTGCGGTCGCGAGTTTGTAGCGGAAAGTTTCCAAATAAGTATTGTCGCTGGTGGCGGCCAAAGCGCTGATCGCAAAAACCTCGTCCGAGCCTACGCCGGCGCCGGTCATGAAGGTAAGCTCTTGCCGAGAGTCGCGGTTTCCCAGCCGGGCCATCGCCTCGAGGGAGTGGTCGCGTACGCCGGCGTCGGAGTCCTTCATCCCCTTTGCAAGGACTTTGACCGCCCCCTGTTCACCTAGAAGTCCCAACACCAGGGCCGCGTTTCTCCGCACCATCGCGTCGCTGTCATGGAGTAGGTAACCCGCCAAGTCACCCGAGCGTTCGGTATGCCCAAGTCGATGGCGCGCGAAAAGCGCCGCCACGCGGACGGAGGCGTTCGGATCTTTGAGACACCTTGCCACTCCCGCCTCGGCCCCAACGTCGCGGGCCTCACCAACCGCCACACACGCGGCGAAGCGCACCGCGGCATGGTCATCCAACAATGCCGAGCGAACCCACGGGGCCCCTTCATCGGATGTTCGCCCCGCAAGGGCCTCAACGGCCTCGACGCGAACCACCGGGTTGTGCCGATACCCCACCCCAGCCTTCAAGCACTCCATCGCCCGACGCCGCAGCTCGACCTGATTGCTCGTCTGGCGGCTGCTCACCGGTTGCACGCATCCGGCTAGTGCGATAGTCAACGCCGCTACGATGGAATATAGAAACGCGAAGCGCCCATCGACCAATCGACATTCGATCCGCCGCAGGCGGAACAATCGACGTTCCATTCTCATTCCGCCGCGACCGCCCGTGCCCGCGCAACCCAATAGTCGATGTAGAGCAAGAGCCACACCAGCGCGCAACCCCATGCGAACCAATCACCATACCGGGAGTACATCGAGTACCGCGAATCCACGCTGATGCGTGAGATCGCGTATCCCGACTCACCGGGCCAGCTATTGGACGGATTGCCGCGAACCCGGTCGTGTACCCGGCCTGATGGCTCGATGAACGCACTGACGCCCGTCGTAACCGCCCGCGCGATTCCGACCCGGTTCTCGACGGCTCGAAAAACGCAAATGGCCAGGTGTTGCGGCTGTTGCGACCCGTGACCGTACCATCCGTCGTTGCTGATGTTGAGCATGAAGTCGACGCGCTTTTCGTTCGATCCGCCGGAGACGAACTCCCTGCTGACGTAAGGCATCACGTCCTCGTAACAGATCGGGACGCCGAATCGGTAGGAACGGCCCGGCTGCGATGCGGGTTCCATCGTGAAGCGTCGGAACTCATTTCCGGAAGTGAGCGAATACTCGAAACCTAGGTCAGCCCCGCTGAAGGGCATGATCCGATTCAGCCAATGGTAGACGAAGCGTAACCGCCCGAACCGAAATGGAACGACCTCGCCGAAATACACGAGGTGGATCTTGTCGTAGCGTCCCGGCTCCGAGCCATCCGGGCCAAACACCATGGCCGAGTTGTATCGCCATTCCGTGGCACGCAAGTCGTACGGCGTCTTCACGAGCGAGGCACTACCCACTACCACGTAGGCGTTGCCCCCGGTCGCATAGCGTTGAAATCGGGCGAAGCTATCCCGCGAAATTTGGAAGAAGTCCCGCGCCTCCGGGTTTAGGTACATAAACCACGGGGTCTCCGGCAAGAGTAACAGATCGGGCTTCTCCTTCGCCGCCTCCTCGAGCATCGAGAAGTACGTCCGCATCTTGTCGAGATCGTTGACGTCCGGCCCATCCACCGACACCAGGTAATCGCCTTGGATCACCGCGACCTTAGGGCCCTCGGTCGTCGTTCCGCGATGCAACTGAACTTGCCCATAGATCACCGTCGCGGCCACAAGCACGATTGCGAACCCGACGCTGAATCTAGCGGACCGCGCGGGCATCCCGTCGCTGCCGCTCCGTGCTCTGAGTCTGACCAGGATCACATCGGCGATAGCCCCGTTGACCGCGGCCACGACGAAGCTGACTCCGTACGCGCCGACCAGATCACTGATCTGGATCATCGTTAGCACGCTATACTGACTGTGGGCAAGGTAGAACCAAGGAAACCCAGTGATAACCACCGCGCGGAGCATTTCGCTGCCCGTCCAGATGAGCGGGAAGACCACGGCCAGTCCGCCTACGGCGGATCGCCGTACGGCGTGGCGTACCGGGCACGCCACTAGGGGAAAGTACGCGGCCTGGTAGAGCGACAAGCCGAGGTACCCCCATCCCGTAGCCGCGTACATCCAGCGCATGTTGATCAGGAACGACACCAAGCCCAGCATGTAACTATAGAAATAGACCCGCGGCGCTTGCGTCGTCCTGGCCGTCAGGATCAGCCAGGGAACCATACAAACGAAAGCCACCGGCCAAACGGAGATCGGCGCGAAGATGACACTCTGCAACAGCGCGCTAAGCAGGGCGAGAACGGCGACGGCGCGATGGGTATTGATGGCAAACTCCGGCGCAGCCTCGGAGGGCACGCGGCGTGGCTTGGCATTCGGCGTGGTCGGATCGAGAGTTCGGTTCAACAGGCGTCCATCCTTGGGCATCGAGTGTGGCTAGAATAGCTTAAGAAGTTCCCGTCCGCCACAATGGCTGAAAGATCGAAGTCCGAAGATCGAAGAAAATGACGGATTGGACTTCGATCTTCGGGTTTCTCATTGACGATCCTGCACCGGTACGGTATTTCTCCCTATCAAACCTCCCGCAATGATGGATTGTTGAAGATCATTGGAGTCACGTATGCGTAGTAGCGATCGGCGTCTGTGGAAGCTTTCAGTGTTCGTTTTCGCGGCGGCAACTCGGACCCTGGGACAGACCGACCCGGCCCTAAAGTCCCTCGCCGATCGCTATTGGGACGCGTCGATGGAGCGCTACCCCACCTCGGCCACGGACCTGGGCGACTACCGCTTCAATGACCGCCTACCCGACCTCTCCGAAGAGGCCCGCCTTCGCTGGAATCAGGCGCTAGAAGGGTTTCTGAAAGAGGTTCAAGCTCTGCCCGCGGCCGGGCTTTCCCCGGCGGACCGGCTAACACGCGGTCTCCTCGAAAGGACGCTCCAAGACGGGCTATTCGAATTCGCCGCCCAACATGGCCAATACTTACCGTTAAACCCGTTGGACGGACCCCAACTGCGCTTCCCGCTGATCCTCGTCTCCCAGCCGTTCCGGAGCACCGAGGACTTCCACAAGTACGCCGCGAGGCTTCACGCGTTTCCCAAGCAGGTCGATGACTTGATCGCCAACATGCGCAAAGGCGTTTCACTTCGGATCGTGTCGCCCCGCGTCACTATCGAGAAAGTCGTTCCGCAGATTCGCACGCACATCGTCGATGACCCGGCACAAAGCGAATTCTACAAGCCTGTGCAGAGAACAGAGACATTGAGCGAGGCCGATCGGCAAACGGTCACGCAGGAGATCGTTCAAGCGATTCGGTCGGACGTGGCGCCCGCGTACCGGAAACTGCTCCAGTTCGTCGAAAGCGAGTACTTACCCGCGTGCCGCCCCACCGTCGGCATTGGGGCCGTGCCCACCGGCGACAAAATGTACGATGAACTGGCCTACCTGAATGCGACAGTCAAGGTAAACGCCGATGAGGTCCACCAACTGGGTCTGTCCGAAGTCGCACGCATCCGCGGCGAAATGGCCAAGGTCCAGAAGGAAGTCGGCTTCGAAGGCAGCCTAGACGACTTCCTCGCTCACATGCGCACCGACCCCGCCCAACGCTTCAAGACCGGCGAGGAACTCTACGCCGCCGCCGATGCCATCCTACAGCGCACCAAACCCCTGATGTCCAAGCTGTTCACGCGGATACCGAAGGCCGACTGCGTGATGAAGGAACTCGAATCCTTCCGTGCTCCCGCTTCGCCGGTGGCGTACTACAACCCGCCGCCGGAGGACGGCTCGCGGCCCGGCTACTTCTACATCAACACCTACAAGCCGGAGGAGCGATTGCGTTTCACGCTCGAAGCACTCACCTACCACGAGGCCATCCCCGGCCACCACTTCCAGATCGCCCTCCACCAGGAAAACACAGAGCTCCCCAAGTTTCGCCGCTACGGATCATTCACCGCCTACGTCGAGGGATGGGCGCTTTACACCGAAAAACTCGGCTATGAAATCGGCGGATACAAAGACGCCTATTCGCGGTTCGGGCAGTTGACCTTCGAGATGTGGCGGGCCTGTCGTCTCGTCGTGGACACGGGTATGCACACCAAGGGCTGGTCGCGTCAGCAGGCGATCGACTTTATGGCGAGTAATACGAGCCTCGCTCGTCTTGATATCGAATCCGAGATAGACCGCTACATCTCCTGGCCCGGACAGGCTCTTGCTTACAAAATCGGCGAGCTGCGCATCCTCCAACTCCGCCGCGAGGCCGAGGAGAAACTGGGCAAGAGGTTCGACCTCCGCGCGTTCCACGACGCCTTACTTTCCGAAGGCGCTATGCCGATCGACGTTCTTGAAACGCGGATGCGCACCTGGATCAGCGAACGTCAGAAGCAATAGGGACCATGACGACGACCAGCACGAATCCTGTGATCTCAGAGGTTGGGCGATCCTACCTGCGCCTCCAGCGAGTCCCCGACGTCGGACCCGTCCGCGCCAGAAACCTCATCGCCCATTTCGGCTCGGTCGACGCCATCTGGTCCGCGTCGATGGCCGAACTGCAACACGTAGAGGGAATCGGTCCATGTGTTGCCGAATCCATCTTCCGCTCCCGCGACGAAAAGGGAGTGGACGAGGAGATCGCCAAGGCCGTCGAATGTGAGTTGCGAATCCTCTGCCCCGAGGACGCGGATTACCCCAAACCGTTGCTGCACATCCCCGACTCGCCGATCTGTCTCTACGTGCGGGGTACGCTTCAACCCGCGGATAGCGTGGCCGTAGCTATCGTGGGAACGCGACGATGCTCCCACTACGGCCGAGAGCAAGCGCTACGCTTCGGCGAAATGCTCGCCGGCGCGGGGTTCACCGTTGTCTCCGGTCTGGCCCGAGGCATTGACGGCGAGGCCCATCGCGGCGCATTACGCGCCGGGGGACGCACTGTCGCCGTCCTCGGCAACGGTCTGGGTTCGATCTACCCGCGGGAACACGAGGAATTGGCCGAAGAAATCGCCGCAAGCGGCGCAATCGTCAGCGAACTTGAAGTGGACATCGGCCCGGACTTCAAAAACTTTCCCCCGCGCAACCGAATCATTGCCGGGCTGTCGCTGGGCGTGATCGTCATCGAGGCCGGAGAAAAGAGCGGCGCTCTCATTACGGCCAGACTCGCTACCGAGTACAACCGCGAAGTCTTCGCCGTTCCCGGCAATGTTGATCGCCCCGCGCAAACCGCGGGAAGCAATGCCCTGATCCGCGACGGACAGGCCAAGCTCATCACTTGCCTCGATGACGTGCTCAATGAACTCGGCGAGGTCGGTAAGTCGCTGCGCCCCGACTCCTCGCTCCTCCCCACCGACGCTCCGCTTTTCGCAACCGCGAACCTTGCACAGCACGAACGATCCATCCTTGAAGCGGTGAGCAGCGGTATCGAGGAGGTGGAGGGCATCTGCACAACGACGCGCCTCGATGCCGGGTCGGTGACCTCCACCTTGACGGCCCTGCAACTCCGCGGTCTGATCCGTCTGTTACCGGGTAACCGGTTTGTTTGTCGCACTGCTGCGCGATCAGAGCCGCGAGCGGAAGCGAGCGGATAACCCAGCCAAACGTCACGGACAGACATCCCGTCGCTACCGCTCCGGGCTCTGATCCATGACGCATAGGACGATCGCAACATGCCATCCGCGGAATTCCTTTGGCGACCGACCGACGAACGAGCCAATCGCTCGCAAATGTACGCGTTCACGGCCCGTATGGCCGCCAAGTACGACTTCGCGCCCGACTACCCCTCCTTGCACCGGTGGTCTATCGCCCGCCGCGATCAGTTCTGGAAGGAGATGTTCGATTTCGCCGGCATCCATGCAACGAAGGCGGCCACCGCGATCGAAATTGGCGGCGGAATGTTGGGTACGAAGTGGTTCCCCGGCTTGGAATTCAACTTCGCGGCCCACTTGCTGCGGTTCAACGACGATCGCGTCGCCATCGAATCCGAAGACGAGCTTGGCCGAACGCGCTCGATCACCTACCGCGAGCTGAGCGATCAGGTCGCGCGATGCGCTGCGGCCCTGCGTGATACCGGCGTAAAACGCGGCGACCGAGTTGGCGGGTTCCTTCCCAACATTCCCGAGGCCGTTGTTGCCATGCTCGCCACAGCCAGCCTCGGAGCCGTCTGGTCCTCCTGCTCCCCGGATTTTGGTATTGACGGCGTCTTCGATCGCTTCGGGCAGATTGCACCCAAAGTGCTTTTCGCCGCTGACGCCTATTCCTACAACGGCAAGACCATCGACTCGATGGATCGTGTTCGCGGCATCGTGGCCAAGATTCCCAGTATCAAGCAGGTCGTGGTCGTGCCGTTCATTAACCCAGTGCCGGATTTGTCCGGTCTGAAACGGGCGATGCTTTTGGCGGAATTCCTGTCGAAAGACGTCGGGCAGAGCACGCCCTTCGAAGCCGTGCCATTCGACCATCCGCTTTACATTATGTACTCCTCGGGAACCACAGGCATTCCCAAGTGCATCGTCCACGGCCACGGCGGCACACTCTTGCAGCACATGAAAGAGCTGATACTCCATTGCGACCTGCGCCGTGACGACACCATCTTCTACTTCACGACCTGCGGCTGGATGATGTGGAACTGGCTGGTCAGTTCACTCGGTGTCGGAGCGACGGTGGTTCTTTACGAAGGCAGCCCGACCCACCCGGAAGCGGAGCATCTATGGCGCATGGCCGAGCGGCTGGGCATTACCGTCTTCGGCACCAGCGCCAAGTACATCGCCGCGTGCGAGAAACTCGGCCTGCGCCCGGGTTCGCAACACAACCTGTCCAAGCTACGCGCCGTTCTATCTACCGGCTCGCCGCTTACCATCGAAAACTTCCGCTGGGTCTACGATAACGTCAAACACGACCTCCAGCTTTCGAGCATCTGCGGCGGAACGGACATCATCAGTTGCTTCATGCTCGGCAACCCCATGCTGCCGGTCTACGCCGGCGAAATCCAAAGCATCGGTTTGGGTATGGACGTGCGGGCGTTCGACGATGACGGCAAATCCGTGATCGGACAAAAAGGCGAGTTGGTTTGTTGTACGCCATTCCCGTCGCAGCCGACGGGCTTCTGGAACGACCCAGACGGCGAGAAGTATCGGAAAGCCTACTTTGATGTGTACCCCGGCGTATGGCGGCATGGCGACTTCGTGGAGATCACCGAACGGGGCGGGGTGATCGTCTATGGCCGGTCCGACGCCACACTAAATCCCGGTGGCGTCCGGATCGGTACGGCCGAAATCTATCGCCAGGTCGAATCCATCGAGGAGATCGTTGACAGCGTCGTCGTGGGCAAGAACACCGCCGACGCCGATGTCGAAGTTTGCCTGTTCGTCGTCCTTCGCGAGGGATTAAGACTCGACTCGGCGCTCATCGACAAGATCAAAGCGCGCATCGTCGAGGGGACCACGCGACGCCACGTCCCCAAACACATCAAGCAAGTCACCGCCATCCCCTACACCATCAGCGGCAAGAAGGTCGAGCTTGCCGTCCAACGCATGATCCACGGACAGCCCGTCCCCAACCGCGACGCCCTCGCCAACCCCGCGGCGCTCGATCAGTACGCAGGGATCGTTTAGAACTTGCTAAAATGATCCGTGTGATGATGGTGGCGATCTAGGCCGTTCTTGGGTAGGATGATTGCGCAGGATAGGAGCGTCGAAACCCCATGGCCGAGGACTTCCTTCCCATTAAGGGCTATGACCACGTTGAGTTTTACGTGGGCAACGCCAAGCAGGCGGCACATTTTTACGACAAGACCTTCGGCTTCAAGCCGGTGGCCAAGGCCGGCCTCGAAACCGGCTGCCGCGACCGGGCCAGTTATGTCATGGAGCAAGGTAACGCGCGATTCGTTTTCACCAGCGCCTACGGCCCAGACCATGAGATCGCCCGCCATTGCGCTTTACACGGCGACGGCGTCAAATCCATCGGTCTAAGCGTTCCCGACGTCGATCGCGCCATTGCGGAGACAAAGAAACGCGGCGCCACCGTGCTGCAACAGACCACGTCGGTGAAGGACGAGCACGGGACTTACGTCACGGGAACGATCAAGTACGCCGGCGATACAGTCTTTCGGTTCGTGGATCGGAAGAACTATCACGGAGCCTTCGCCCCGGGATTCAAGCCTATCCAGGCACACGGGCCGCTGCCGGTTGGCCTGGCCGCGATCGATCACATTGTCACCAACGTCTACCTCGGCGAAATGAACTTCTGGGCCAAGTGGTTCGAGGAGGTGATGGGCTTCTCTAATCTCTGCGGCTTTACCGACAAAGACATCAGCACGGAATACTCCGCCCTGATGAGCAAAGTCATGGAGAACGGCACGGGCAAGTGCAAGTTCCCCATTAACGAACCCGCTGAGGGGAAAAAGAAAAGTCAGATCGAGGAGTTTCTCGACTATTACTACGGTCCCGGCGTCCAGCACATCGCCATGAATAGCGGCAACATCTATGATACGGTCACGGAACTCCGCCGTAGGGACATCGACTTCCTCCGCGTCCCGGATACGTACTATGACTACATGCGCAAGCGCGTCGGCGATGTCGGCGAAGACTGGGATAAGCTGCAGGACTTGGGAATCCTTATTGATAGGGACGATGACGGGTATTTATTGCAGATTTTTACCGCTCCGGTACAAGATCGGCCGACGCTATTCTTTGAGGTCATCGAGCGCCACGGCAGTCGCGGATTTGGAATCGGTAACTTCAAGGCTCTGTTTATCAGCATTGAAGCGGAACAGGCATTGCGGGGAAATCTTTAGCCGTAAACATTGCTAAATCGGCAATTGGCAATTCGCGCGGAGCAACTATAAGTGATTCACTATCACCACCTCGGCAGCGTCCCCCCCAAGCATCACGTCACGCACTATGAGAACGGCAAACTCCTCATGGAGCAGTGCATGACCCGCGTGGGGTTTGACAGCACTTACAGTATTCTCTATTATCGGATTCCGCCAACCGACGAATTCGCCGTACGGGCCATGGAGCTGCCGGGATTCTGTCCAATCTCGCCGATGGACAGGCAACTGTTGCACCGCCGGCACATCAAGACCCAGAACCTCAAGGTCGACGGCGATTTCCTCACCGCTCGGCGGACGGTCCTGATGAACGCGGACATCCGCGTGGGCATCAGCAAACCCAACCAGCCGGCCAAACACTGGTTCAGCAACGGCGAAGGGGACGAATGTTGGTTTGCGTACGATGGCGGCGGGACGCTGGAGAGCGTCTATGGCATTCTCCCTTTCAAGAAACATGACTATGTCATCGTACCCAAGGGAACCCCCTACCGCCTACATCCCGACGGCAACCGTGGAACATTCCTAGTGTTCGAATCGGACAGTTACATTGACGTTCCCAGGCAATTCCGCAATGAGTCCGGCCAGATCACCATGGACGCCCCGTTCTGCCATCGGGATTTCCGCATTCCAACGGAGATGTTGCGGTATGACCGAGCCAAGCACGGCGAGCCGCCTTATCCCCTCGTCGTCAAACACGCCAATCAACTGAGCGTGCACGAGTTCAAACACTTCCCCTGGGAATTAGCGGGGTGGGACGGCGTTGTCTATCCCGTGGCCTTCAATATTCATGACTACCAACCGCGCACCGGCACCGTTCATTTGCCGCCTACGACGCATATCACCTTTGCAGGACGGGGATTTGTGATTTGCAGTTTCGTCCCTCGGAAAGTTGACTACTACGACCGAGACGGTGTAAAGGCGATTCCCTGCCCCTACGGCCACGCCAGTGTGGACTGCGACGAAATCCTTTATTATGTGGAAGGCAATTTCACCAGTCGTAAGGGTATTGAGTCGCAGTCCATCAGTCTTCACCCCATGGGCGTCCCTCACGGACCCCATCCCGGCACCTACGAAAAAAGCATCGGCCACGACCGTACCAATGAACTGGCCGTCATGTGCGACACCTTCAAGCCCCTGCTTCTAACCTCAGTGGCTGACTCCATCGAAGACAAGGACTATCACTACACCTGGGTCAAACGCGAAAACGAAGCCATGGAAACCAGCAAGTAGTCCTGAGCCGCGGCGGGTGTCTTATTTCTTTCCCCGTGCGCGCTGCGCCGCGAAGAACTCCTGCAATATCGCCCCGCACTCATCCGCGAGGCCTGACTGGTCCATTACTACACGGTGATTCAACCGCTCATCGGTGGGAATGGAATACAGCGACACACACGCCCCGGCCTTGGGATCACGGGCGCCAAATACCAGACGTGGAAGCCTCGCCAGCACGATCGCACCCGCGCACATCGCACACGGCTCTAGCGTCACAAACAGGGTACACCCTTCCAGCCGCCAACTTTGGAGGTGACCGGCCGCCGCCGTAATGGCGATCATTTCCGCATGGGCTGTTGGGTCGTTGAGCGTTTCGCGTTGATTATGCCCGCGGCCGATGATCCGTCCGTCATGCACCACGACGGCCCCGATCGGTACTTCATCCTCATCCAAGGCGAAGCCCGCCTCCGCGATCGCCGCCCGCATGTACGATTCGTCAGATTTCACCCAGGAATCCCGCGGGCTGGGAACCCGCGCTCTCGGCCTCGAAACGATCTCCGCCCAACTGACAGAGCATCGCCCCGGCCATCTGCGACCGACCCGCCTAGGGCGGATCGCTACACAGTAACAAAACGCTGATCCTGGAACGGTCCGTAATGGGCGCTGCTCGTGCCGTCAGCCGAATCCGCCGACCGGCGGATAAGTCGTTCGGCGAGCGACGAAACACTCCAGCGGACTTCACTCTACTGTGCCCTCGCCTATCACTCTACGGGCATGCCGCCGCGTCGCCGACGCACGTCGAGTCCCATTCTGTTTCACAGCAGTAGGGATCGCTCGCGCATACGGTCTCGCAACAGGTTTGTGTAGCGCAACCGGGCGTCGCATGGACCGAGTGACAATCGCCCGCTCCTGGCACGCAGGTCAAGAAGCACATCGAGTTCGCCTCATCCACACAAGTCCCGTCCCACTCCTCAAGGCA
This sequence comes from Phycisphaerae bacterium, assembly GCA_020056715.1. Classification (GTDB taxonomy): domain Bacteria; phylum Planctomycetota; class Phycisphaerae; order UBA1845; family UBA1845; genus SBAX01. The sequence goes on from JAGVHG010000040.1 coordinate 45,418, forward strand.
GCAGAACGGATCGACCTTGCACACCGTGTTGCAGCAGGTCTCGTTGCAACCTGGATTGCTGTCGGGCGTACCGCAGGTTCTTGTATTCGCAGTGCATGCCGTGTAGCTTCCTTGGCAAACGCCCTTCGCCTCTTCCGCACAGTCCCCATCCCAATCCACATCACAACAGAACCGATCCAATGTACAGATCTGCGCACAGCAGCCCGAGCCCGCATCGTCGCAGCCCGGCGTCAGCGTCTGACTCGGCGACTCTGTGAAGCAGTCGCCAGTCCCGTTGGCGCAGGCATCGACGACATCGCACCCGATGGTCAACCGTCCGTCCCCCTGCTTGGTGAGGTATCCGCCTACACGGACCAGATATTGCTGCCCCGACGTCACCGCTATGGTGACGCGGGATTGCTGCTTTTTGACATCCCCCGTGCCGCCGCAGTCGTCGTCGCTGCACGCCAGCGGCGCCGCCGAGGGGCAACCACAACCGGCGTAGACCGCCAGCTTGGTGTCGTAATCACTGCCGCACAGACTTACCATCGCCGTGCACGTGTCCGTGGCCGTGTAGCAATACCAGATGTCGGAGTCCACGTTTGTTGATCCGGCGAAGTTGCACGTCGCCGGTTCATTCGGACCGTCCGTCGTTGCCCCGGCGTTACTATAGGTCCGTGTCCCTTCGCCCACGGGAGTTGCGACGCTGCAAAGTTCGTTGGGGATTCCGCCTCCGCCACCCCCGCCTCCGCCTCCGCCTCCTCCGCCGCCACCGCCACCTGTCTCAGTCTGGCAGGTCGCCGAGCAGAGGTCTCCGTTCACCGTGTTCCCATCGTCGCACTGCTCGCCGGCGTCTACGTGCCTATCGCCGCACTTCGTGCAGTTGTTGCGGCAGCCGTCGGTGTCGACGGCATTACCGTCGTCGCATGTTTCGACTCCGGCTGGTCCATCTATGGCTTTGTTACCGCAGTACGTGCAATTGCTTCGGCACGCCCCGTGGCTGGCCGGTGCGGTGGTCTCGAACTTGGTTCCGTCGCAATCCTCGCCGGTGTTGAGGACGCCGTTTCCACAAGTCGCGGGAGGCGGTTCAGTCTGGCAGGTCGCCCCGCAACGGTCGCCCGGCGTGGTGTTCCCATCGTCGCACTGCTCGTTTGCGGCAGTGTTCAAGATGCCGTCGCCGCAGCGGGCTGTCGTGCAGTCGGCGTTGCACGACGCCGTCTCACCGCCGTCGTCGCATTGTTCAGATCTATCCACGATGCTGTCACCGCAAACCGGTAGCGGCCGATCAGGTTCTACCTGACAGGTCGAGGAGCAACCGTCCAAATCCACCGTATTTCCGTCGTCGCATTGCTCGGACGAATCCAAGACGCCGTCACCGCAAACCGGCAGCGGCCGATCAGGTTCTACCTGACAGGTCGAGGAGCAACCGTCTAAATCCACCGTATTTCCGTCGTCGCATAGCTCGGAAGTATCCACGATGCCGTCACCGCAAACCGGTGAGGGTTCATTGTCGTTGCCGTTTCCTGTGTTATCGTTGGTGTTGTCCGTCCCTGGGTCGACGAGCGGGCACCCACCCATGGCCAGCGCCGTCAGTCCAGTGATTAACAAAGAAAACGAGTTACGCCGAAGCCATGCGAATGGTAACTGATACACGTTTGATTTCCTCCGTTGTTGAAGCGGCCCTCGACCTCAGCCACGGGCAACAATCCCGCAACTGGTCGCCGCAGACTCACTTGCCTCAACTGTATGCGACCACCAAGTACAAAGCAAGGGCTGAGGAGTTAAGTACCAGCTTATGGGATGCGGCCGAAAATTACCGTCATGCTGTATCGAAGTGCCGATGTTTTACTGGACCATCATGCGGAACCCAAGTGGTAATCGGTCATCGGCAATCATTTCATCGCCTCGGCGAAGACTTTTTGGGCCGCGGCGACACCCGCGCCTGGCGCGAGTTTGAATCCTTGTCCAATCAGGGTCATTTCCAACGCCGCCAACACGCCGAGGGTGTCAAACGCATCGACGTATCCCATGTGCGAAAAGCGGATGATCTTCCCCTTAAGTTCGCCCTGCCCGCCCGCGATCTGGAAGCCGTACTTGGACCGCATGGTTTTGCGCAAAGCGCCTTCCTCGACGCCGGTGGGGACAACGACGGCCGTCACGGAGTCAACGGGATCAGCGGCAAAGAGCTTCAGTCCCATGGCCTCTGCGGCGGCGCGAGTTGCGCGAGCCAGCAACGTCGTCTCCGCCCAAACTGACTCCAAACCCCGCTCTTTGATCCCGCGGAGCACACAGAGCAACCCACGGACCAGCGTAACCGGCGGCGTATAAGGCACATCCCACTCCGCGAGCGACTTACGATAAGCCTTCAGATCGTTGTAGAGCGTCGGCGTCTTACCCGACTCGATCCGCTCCCAGGCGCGATCGCTCACCGCGACAAAGGCCAGCCCCGGCGGAAGCATCAGCGCCTTCTGCGAGCCGGTGATGTAGGCATCGACGCCCCACTCGTCCATCTTGCAGGGAATCGCGCCCACGGCGGTAATGCCGTCCACGATGAGCAGCGCCCCTCGGTCGCGCGTCAGACGGCCGATGCCTGCGATGTCGGAGAGGGCCGTCGTCGAGGTCTCGCTGTGGACGATTATGATCGTGTCGATCTTCGGATCAGCGTCCATGGCCTTGCTGATGTCCGCCGCCTTGGCGCCCCGGCCCCATTCGATGGGCAACCGGGTATTGGCGATACCGAAAGCCGCGCAGACCTTCACCCAGCGCTCGGCGAACTTCCCGTTGTCCACCACGAGGGCCTTATGTCCGGTCGGGCAGCATCCCACGATGGCCGCCTCGGCCGCGGCCGTCCCGCTACCCGCCATCGTCACGCACATCGCCTTCGTCTGAAAGAGATATTGCAGAAGCCCATGCGCTTCCTTAACCCATTCCTTGTAGATACCCGTGCGATGGTGCTCCATCGGCCGGGCCATTTCCAGCATCACTTCTTCCGGAACCATTGTCGGGCCGGGAGTAAACAAACGGATTTTCTTCATAGCTTGTTATCCTTCCTCAAGTTTCGCCGTACATGGCGCGCCATCGGTATTATACACGAATCATCGTCCCGCTGTAACGCCGCAGCTTGGCGGCGGCGGCGGGGCCCGCTGGCTCGCGCCCGCGGCTCTGATCGACCGACTTGCAGGTCTTGTGCCAGTTGCCACCGGCTCGAGCACGCGATTACTCTGACGGTGGGAGCAATCGCCCTAGAGCCGTCCGCACGACTGGGGCCTTCGTACTTGCTATATCCCAGACGAGGTCCCAATCGACGTCCTCGTAGCTGTGAATCAGGACATCGCGCAAGCCGGCCATCTGTTTCCACTGAATGGCCGGGTGTGACTCGCGAAAGGCGTCGGACAACCGTTTTGTGGCCTCGCCGACGATCTCGAGCTGTCGAACGACAGCCGACATCACCAGTTTGTTCGCAAAGAAGTCCTCTTTTGAGCTTCGACCGAGGAACGTCGCGACTTCGTCGCAGGCGTTCACGATGTCTGCAACGTACGTGAGGTCACGATCCATATATCAGCATAGCCGAGTCTAAGATGCTCTTACGCCGGATCCAATTGCGGCTTCGCTCCACCGCCCGGCGGGGAACGAGATCGACGGGCCGCTCAAGGAGCGCCGCGAGGTCGTCCCTCATTTCGATATACTTCCATCCCCACGGTCCGGGGTCGTCGTTCTCAAAGGTCACGAGGAAATCTACGTCGCTCTCCGGGCCGAAGTCGTCGCCGAGGATCGAGCCGAAGACGGCGAGCTCCTTCACACCGTACTTACTACAAAGTTCGGCGATGTCGCCCATCGGAAGCGTGGGAGTCTTGAGGACCATTTGTACATTCTCGTGGGCGACTTATCCGTACCGGTCAATCGCCCCCTATCATAACCTTCATGCGCAAATGCAGTCAAAGGTGCCGTGAAAAAAAATCCTTTTTCCGGCAGGCCAAGGCAATAAATATCTCCCGTGCGAGCTCGTGGAATCGCCTGCGATTCCGTGCTCAATCTCTGTTGAGCTTTTGCGCCAAACGGTCCGCCAATCGCTGGCCGAGCGCTCGCGGATCAACGCCGGTCTCGACTCCTTCGGCCATCCTCAGACCATCGTCGCTGAAGAGTTGCCCGTGGAGGGCAATCGTGCTTCCATTCACCGTCGCCAAGGCGCCGACGGGCGTATGGCAACCAGCGTGGAGATGGCGAAGAAAACTCCGCTCGGCCTCGACGGCGCGACGCGAAGGATTGTGCTCAATCACCGCAAGCAATGTGACTGTTGAGTCGCCCTCACGGACCTGCACGGCGAGTGCGCCTTGGGCGGGAGCGGGTACGAACCAGTCGATCGGTAGGTCGATCAGATTGGGCGGTCTCAGACCCAGCCGCTTCAGCCCCGCGGCGGCGAGCACCACTCCTTCGAGTCCGCCCTGCCCCACTTGGGCAATACGCGTGGGAACATTTCCGCGGATCGGGACGATTTCCACCTCGCCTTGGCGTCGCATCTGCGCGGCGCGGCGCGGACTGCTGGTGCCCAGTCTGATCCCCTTCGGAAGATTAGACAAATCAACGGGGTCGCGGGTCACGAGCACGTCGTGGGGTGCTTCGCGCGGCGGCACCGCCGCGATCATCAGGCCCGGCGTCGCCGCCGTCGGCAGATCCTTATAGCTGTGAACGGCGAAATCGATACGTCCATCCAACAATGCTTGCTCGATCGCGCTTACGAACCCGCCGACGGGGAAGTCCGTATCCAAGGGCTGGCCGGTCGCAATGTCGCCGTGCGTCTTGATGACGACCTCTTCAAACTCCACGCCTGCATGAACCGCTCGTAGCAGATCGCAGACCCATCGCGTCTGCCGCAGGGCGAGGTCACTGCCACGGGTGCCGACTCGAATCCGCGTCATGGGGCGATGCTCCGAAACGCATCCTTCGCGGCGTCGACGATGGTCGCGATGGCTTCGTCGTCGTGGGCCGAGGAAATGAACATCGCTTCGTACCCGGACGGCGGTAGCCATACGCCGCGGTCGAGCATGGCGTGGAAGAACTTCGCAAATAGCTTGTGGTCGCAGGCCTGGGCGTCAGTGAAGTTTCGGACGGGGCGCTGCGAGAAGGCGATCCCTAACAACCCGCCGCGCGCGCCGGTTTGCAAGGCGATCCCGGCAGAGGTCGCACAGGCGCGCAAGCCCTCGGTGAGTCGCGTACTCTTGGCGTGAAGGGCATCATAGAACTCGGCGGCTTGACACAATCGAAGTGTCGCGATGCCTGCGGCCATTCCGACGGGATTTCCGCTGAGTGTTCCGGCCTGATACATCGGACCAGAAGGGCTGACCAGTGACATCAGTTCGCGTCGAGCGGCATACGCGGCGACGGGCATCCCGCCGCCGATAACCTTACCGAGGCAGGTGATATCCGGTCGGACGCCGCACACATTCTGATACCCGCCCCAGGCCACGCGGAAGCCGGTCATTACTTCGTCGAAGATCAGAAGGCAGCCGTGGCGATCGCAGAGCGCCCGCAGGCCGGTTAGAAATCCCTCGACCGGTTCGACGAAGCCCATGTTGCCGGCGATCGGCTCGACGAGAACGGCGGCGACGTCCCCGCTGAACTTGCTCATCATGCGTTCGGCGGAGTTGAGATCGTTGTACGGCGCCGGAATCGTGCATTCCACAAACGCGGTCGGCACCCCGGCGGAATCGGGCACGGTGAATGTCGCCGCGCCGGACCCGGCGGCGACCAGTAGGGAGTCCGCATGGCCGTGATAGCAACCGATGAATTTGACGATCTTGGATCGTCCGGTCGCGGCCCGGGCCAGGCGGATGGCGCTCATCGCCGCCTCTGTGCCGCTATTTACGAAACGGACTACTTCCATCGACGGCAAGGCGCTGATGATGATCTCGGCAAGCTCGGATTCAGCGGCGCAGCAGGCGCCGAAGCTCAGCCCGCTCTTCGCCGCGCGGCAAACGGCCTCGACCACGGCGGGGTGGGCGTGCTCTACGATGGCAGAGCCCCAACTCCCGACCAGATCGACGTAGCGATGGCCGTCGAGGTCGAAGATGTACGGCCCCTCAGCGTGATCGACGAACACCGGCGTCCCGCCGACCGCCTGGAAGGCCCGGACGGGGCTGTTGACGCCCGCAACCAGAACGCGACAGGCACGCTCGTAGGCCGCGTTTGAACGGAGGCGAGTCGGACTGTAGGGGGAGCTCATCGAACGCGTTCCTGCTGCGTGCAGCTTGAAGACGTGCGGATTGTCCCATGGTCGGCGGAATCCGGCAATTCAGGGCCGGGAGCGCAAGCGACCGGAGCTGTCCGATGTCGTCGCGGAACTCGCCGAAAAACTGCCCTATTATGCCGGGGTGCCACTGACGAAGTGTGCCACTGCTCTTGAGCAGTGTGTTTGTCCCGGAAGGAAGATCACTGTTGTTCCAACAGTGGCACTCGGCGAGATTACCCGGTCGCACCCCCGGGGGGGGCTGAGGGTCTTCGCAGATGGGGTGAACAATACCTCGTCGGAATGACATTCAAAAACGGCGACGCCCGCGATCGGCGAGCGATCGCGGGCGCTTCGTTCTTTGGGTCATCGGGCAAAACGAACGGCTCTTGCTGACCGTCGCCGATCGACCTAGAGCCTAGTCATCGCCCTGGGGTTTCTTGTCCTTAACTTCGACGTTGGTGTTCTGGCCGTCGGAGGTCACATTGACTTGGACCTCTCCCCCATCGGCGGATGCCGGCCCGGAAACCGTCACGGTCGTCGCCTTTCCACTTTGAACGGGCACCTGGAAAGTCGTGGCCCCGCCCTCCGGGAGGGTGATCTCCCGCGTGTCGACGACCTTGCCGTCAATGACCGTCACCGCAAACCACCCACGGGTCGCAGCAAATGCCGCAGCGCCGAGCAGTAAAGCGGCCAGCCCCGCGACCATCAGCGTTCTTCGCCTTCCCGTTCCGTACCCCAATCGTTGAGTGTCGAACTCGCTCATCAGTTTCTCCTCTAATAGATTCCTGTGGGATTCTCCGGTCCATCGCTTGGACCGCAAACACATCAGTGCACCGTCAACTGGATCCAGGTTTTTGCGCACCGTTACGACCTCCTTCGCAAGAGTTCTCGTTGAAGCGATTCTCGCCCGCGCGACAATCGCGATTTCACCGTTCCCACGCGGCAGCCGACGACCGACGCCACCTCCTCGACGCTCAACCCCTCGAAGTAGTGCAGCGAAAGAACCGTCTGGTGCTTCGGGGACAGCGCCAGCATCGCCTCGCGTGCCGAGGCCGTGTCCTCTCGCTCCCGCGGATCAAGGACCGCCTCGCCGCCGTCCTGGGCGGTCGCCGGATGGCCTAGAACATAGCGACGGTTGCGTCTGAGCCAGCGGTTGACCGAGTTCGTGGCGATCCGATACAACCACGCTTTCAAGGGGATCCCGCGGTATTGGTAGCGCCTCAAGGACTGCATTACTGCGAGAAACACCTCGGCCACAACGTCCTCCGTCGCGTGCACGTCGCCCAGGCGACGATAGACATAGGTCGTGACATCGTCGTAGTAGCGACGGTAAAGCTGAGTGAATGCGGCCCGATCGCATCTCGCACGCTCAACGAGGTCGCGCTCTTCCTCCAAGTCGGACCGTTCCCCCACGATCGCGGCAATACAACCATTGCCCACTCTTTGTGCCTCCCAGTCGCATCGAACCAGTCAGGTTATGTCTATACTCTATAAGTCACGAGACGCCGAGTAGGTTCCCCAACGTTCACTTTTTCCGTGGTATTTTTTCGGATGCGCTGGTGGATTTGCGGTTTGTGACCAGCCCCCAGGTCGTTACTCCCCACCCGTTTCTGTCGAAAGGGATGGGGCGCCTACGGCGACCCTCGCTTACGCACGGCTTGGAATGCCGTCGCAAAACGGCGAAGCGTCCGATAGGATAGGTTCGATGAAAAAGTCCGGTCCGGTCGCGTGGTTGCTCTACGTCGCCGTCCGCGCGGTCTTCGCCGTTATGCAGGCGTTTCCAATCGCCTGGAACCTGCAAACGGCGCGGATATTGGCCAAAATCTGGGCAGTGGCCATGCCCCGACATCGGCAACGGGCGGTCGCAAATCTCTCCGCAGCATTTGGACAAGTTTATCCAATGAGCCGGATGTCGCGGCTCGCGGACCTCTGCATGGAAAGCGTAACCATGTTCGCGGTGGAGGCGATTTGCCTGCCGCGACTGATCAATGCCTTTTCCTGGAGCCGATACATCGATTTGGTGAACTTCGACGATGCCCTTCGGCTGATCCTCAGCGGCAAAGGCGTGATCTTCGTCACCGGGCATTATGGGTCGTTCGAGGTCATGGGGCACCTGCTCGCGGCGCTGGGCTTTGACATGACTGCGGTGATGCGGCCCCTCGACAACGTCTACCTGAATCGCTTCATGGTTGCTAGCCGCCGAACGCATGGGTTGACCCTGCTCGACAAGAAAGGGGCGATGAGCAGCGCCGAGGGACTGCTCGCCGACGGGGCGCTGCTCGCCTTCATCGGCGATCAGGACGCGGGCCGCAAAGGAATCTTCGTCGACTTCTTCGGTCGTCCGGCATCCACCTATAAGTCGATCGCTTTGCTGGCGATGGCCACCGGTTCTCCCATCGTCGTGGGTTACGCTCGCCGCTGCGGCAACGTCGCCCGGTACGAGGTGGGCGTGCCGCGGATTATCTATCGTCACGAATGGGAACAGCAGGCGGACCCCTTGCGCTGGATCACGCAGGAGTACACGTCGGCCATCGAATCTTTCGTCCGCGAAGCCCCGGAACAGTACCTTTGGATTCACCGGCGGTGGAAGTCCAGACCCAAGAGCGAGAAAGCGGAGACAACAATGAAGATCGCCCCAAAAATCTGATTTGACCTTTTTTCGCCGGGGATGAGATTGCCAATTGTTAATTGTCAATTGAACGCGGGTTACTCGTTCCGCGTCAGCAGCGCGAATACTTCGCGGTTTCCGCCGTGTCCTCGCAACGGACTTAGAAATTCGCCGTGGACGGTCCATCCGCGGGATCGTACGTCGCCGAGCACTGCCTCGACGACTTCATCGACCCGTTCATCGGGTAGAACTCCGTTCACAAGTAGGTTTTCGGAGGCCTCGTAGTGCGGTTTGATAAGCGTAATGACCCTCGCGGCGGGGGAAATTAGCCGCGCGACGCTTGGCAGGATTTTCGATTGCGGCGTCCAGCCGACATCCACGGTCACGACTTCGACCGGCTCCGGCAACGCCACGTGCATCGCGTTGCTGCGTTCGAGGACCGTGACTCGCGGCTCCTTCCGCAGCTTCCACGCGAGGATGCCGTAAGCCGTATCGACGGAGTAGACGCGGGCCGCGCCACGGCGAAGAAGACAATCGACGAAACCGCCGACATGACTTCCGAGGTCGGCACAGACAAGTCCCGTTACATCGACTGCGAAGTGTTGCAGCGCGGCCTCGAGCTTGTCGCCGCCGCGGGAAACATAACGATGCGGTGGCGCATCGGTCATGAGCGCAATTGGCAATCCCCTAACCGGCTTTGCCGGCCTTGGCCGCGTTGAGGCGGCGGGCGAGGCGGGACTTACGACGGGCGACGGTGTTCTTATGCAGCGTTCCCTTCGCAGCCAGTTGGTCGAGCTTTTTCGTCACCAGCGTGAACGCGTCCGTGGCCGCTTTCACATCGCCGCTTCCCAGCACATCCAGGAGCCTCCTGGTTTCCGTCTTAATGACCGATTTGCGGGCACGGTTGCGCGTGCGGTTCCGCTCGTTCTGTTTCACACGTTTCTTCGCCGAGGCAAGGTTGGGCACAGCCGATTCTCCGTTGGTTTCGTTTTCTATCTCTATCGACTCGCCCGACCCGCCTGGCCGGGCAACGCTAGACCATCCAGTCTACCACGAACGTCTTTGTAGTTGTAGTCCAGTTGAAGGATGATTCCGTAGGTCTTCTTGGCGGCGTCCTGGTTGCCGGCGGCCTCCTGGGACCGTCCCAGCCAGTAAAACATGGTTTTCGCAAGCGCGTCGTCCGTGACCTCGTAGTCCTTGAGCGCCTCCTCAAAGGCCGCGATCGCTTCGGTGTAGTACCCCTTGCGAAAGAAACATCGCCCCAGATACATCCCGCAAGCGGCACGGTTCTTCGGGTCGTTGCGCGCGGTTTGGAAGAGGGGGATGGCGTCGTCGAATTGACCGGCCCGGAATTTCCGCACCGCGTATTCGAAGCGAGCGCGGTTGTCGGTGGGGTACTTGTCCACCCGCTCCTTATAGACGCTCAACTCGAAGCGGAGCTGGGCGATCTGCTTCTCCTTCAGCGCAGCGGCGTCGCCGGCCTTATCCGCCTCTCGAACCTCGCGCCCCAGTTGCTTCATACGCACCTCGTCGGCGAGGTGCTTCCAGCGATACTCGCCGCCGCGCTTGTACTCAGCGACGAGAATCCCGATGGCGCGCGACTCTTCGTCCAGTCGTTCGCGGCGACAGAGCAGATCGACCAATTGCTTGAGCGGTGTGGCATTGCCGGGCTCTTTCTGGTGCTCGGCGTCAGCTTTGGCGATCAACTCATCCAAACGATCGTCGGATTGGACGGAGCGCTGCTGGTCGTGGAGGTCGGCCTGTTCCTCGAGGCCGTCGATGCTATCGCGGTAAGACCCGCCGTCCGAATACTTGCCCTTCAGGATCGTCAGCTTCGTGGAAAGGTCTTTCACCGTGTTCTCGGCCGCTTGATCCTTGGGGAAGCGCCGTCGCCACAAGTTCAGCACCTCGACTCCCGTTTGGTAGCATGCGACCCCGAATGCCGATTCGTTGCGCGCCGCCGCACGATCGCCGAGGTCCTCGAACAACTGCGTAAGTGATTGAAGCTGCTTGGCGGTTGTCTTGGGAGCGGAATCGAGTGCCCGGTGGAGCACGCTGCCCGCCCATTTGGCGACGTCCTCCGCGCGGAGGCGGCTGGCGTTTCGCGCAAGGGCCTCTATGTAACCCAGGTTGTCCGGATCGTGCCCAAAGAGCCAAAGGGCGTTGAGAAACGCCTGTTTGGCGTTCTTGTCGGTGAGCGACCGCTTCATCGTGTCTTTGAGGCCGGGTTTCTTCCCCCCGGCTTGGCGACGGCCTACGCCACAGCCGTGAAGCGGTTTGCAGGCTTCTTCGACCGCGTCGGGCCAGAACTCCATCCCGTTGACGTAGTATTCGAGGGCGTAGTCGAACTGTCTTTTGTCGCCTAGTTCGCGGGCGCGGCTGAACCACTTGGCCGCCTTGGCCTTGTCCTCGGGCGTGACAATCAGACGGGCGTTGGGATCGACGGGCTCAACGGCTTCGTCGTTGGTTTTCTTGGCCATTAATGTCGAACAACTTCCACACTCAAGTAGGATACACTAACCGGCGATGCGAGCGCCAGGCACCCTTTACAATCGACAGAAAAATCATAGTATCATTAGGGCGGTCGGTGTCAATATATGGGGTAGCAACCCTCGCCCTGAGCCTCGAAGGGCTTGACGCGAACCGGCTTTACTTGCCCTGAGCCTCGAAGGATCGGTCAAACGACGATGAAGCTCCCCAGCCCGAGCCGCCTCCGCATCGTGCTGTACCCCAACCCGGTTTTGAAAAAACGGGCCGTGGATGTGGGTGAGTTTAACGCGGAGCATGCCCTGAGCGGCGAATGGATCGCGGCCCTGGCGAAGCGCATGTTGGAATTAATGCGTGAGGCCAAGGGGGTGGGGCTGGCCGCGCCGCAGGTGGGCGTGGGGCTGCGCCTGTTCGTTTGCAACCCCACGGGCGAACCTGGCGACGACCTGATCTGCGTCAACCCGCGATTCATCGAACGATCCGGAGGAGAGGAACGGGAGGAGGGGTGCTTGTCGATTCCCGGTGTGACCGTCACTATGCGTCGAGCAATGAGCGTGGTAATGGCGGCGTTCGATGTCGATGGGAAACCGTTTCAGGCGACGGGTACGGAACTGCGTGCCAGAATCTGGCAGCATGAGATGGACCATCTCGACGGACGGTTGATCATCGACAACATGTCCGCCACCGACGAGATCGCCAATCGCCGCGCAATCAAGCAGCTCCAAGACCAATACCGCCCCCCGCGTCGATCCTAAACAATGTCGAACGAATCATGCGTATCGTCTTCATAGCTTCGGGTGCGTTTGCCCAGCCGACGCTGCGCTGGCTCGCACAGAGTCAACACGAAGTCGCGTTGGTGGTGACTCAGCCGGCGAAGGGCAGCGGCCGCGGGCAACACCTTACGCGGACGCCCGTTCGAGCGATGGCCGACGAGCTTGGCTTGGAAACATTGGAAGCCGAGAACGTCAATGATCCGAACGTCGTCGCCCGGCTGCGTTCGCTTGAAGCCCGCGTGGGTTTGGTAATCGCGTTCGGCCAGAAGCTCGGTCCGGAGTTGCTTGAGTCGATGCCCGGCGGCTGTATCAATCTTCATGCGTCGCTGCTTCCCAAGTACCGTGGGGCCGCTCCAATCAACTGGGCCGTGGCCCGCGGTGAAGAGAAGTCCGGGTGTACCGTGTTCCGCATCACCAATCGCATGGACACCGGGCCGATCCTCGTTACACGATGGACGGAAATCAAACCGGAAGAAACCGCCGGCGAATTGCACGATCGACTGGCCGGCATCGGCGTGGATGCGATGCAGGCCGCGGTGGAGTTGTTCGACGGGGAAACTATTCCGACGGGTACACCACAGGACGAACGCGAAGCCACACTCGCCCCCAAACTTTCCAAGGCCGACGGCCAGGTGAACTTCGATCGTCCGGCCGCCGACGTAGCCCATCACATTTGCGGCATGACCCCTTGGCCTGGGGCGAGCGCGAGATTCGAGGCCGGCGAGGGCCGCTGGGAGAACGTCACCTTCCTTCGCGCTCGCCGAGCGTTGGATCCTTACGCACCTAGTGATCTGCCCGGAACGATCGACGCCCGTCGCTACGTGGCCGCACGCGATGGCTTCGTCGAAATCCTGGAGATCAAACCCTCATCGGGCCGCTCCATGACCTGGCAGGACTACGTCAACGGCCGACACGTCTCCCACGGTGATCGGTTTACAATTCCGTAGACACTTGATAGTGGACTTTACCCGCCGTCAAAGTCCCTAGGGGACTGATATCTGGTATGGCAAATTAACAAAAAATGGAAAACATTGCATATTCTGCCGCCAGTCCGGTATAATGGATCTTCAGTAGGGAAATTGAGGAGGCTTATAGGCACATGTCTTGAAAGGTACCGCTGTGACAAGGCAGAAAGGCTCCAACATCGTTCGCGTCATCAAGTTCAAATCCCTGGTACTTGTCCTCGGACTTCCAGCTCTGGCGACCGTCACTCAAGGAGGGGTAGAGGTGCAGCTCGTGCTCAACCCGGACCAGGCGGCTTATTCGCCGAACCAAGTCGTGCAGGTCGACGTCAATCTGGCTCAAGCGCCAGGCGGCAGTGATCAGCTCTTGCGCATGGTCGAGTTTGATCTGCAAGCCACAAACCCGTTCCTCACGCTCGCTCTCCCGTTGACGCACAACAAAGGGACGCCGGGCACGGGCGATGACATCAAGTTTTGGTCGTTCAGTTCGCTTTCAATGTGCGTATCTTTCCCGTCGTTCTGCGGATTCAGGCACCTCATCGACGACGACCGCCCGGCTGGTCCGGTGGACATGCGGGTGGACGTTCTTTCGATCGCATACTTCGGTTTGACCGCTGATTCGACGGCGCAGATCCTCCTTCCGGCAAGCGGCGTACCGCTGACTATCGGTCGGTTGCAAGTCACGATGCCGGCGTTCGACGGGGATTTCATGCTGAACCTGGTAAACGCCGGCGACCCCGATCCCGTCCGCGGCACCCATGTGGACTTTGGCTTCGACTCGCATATCATCTGGGAGGCCCGTCTCGCCGCGCCCAACGATGTGACTGGTGGGACCGTTCTGTTCCATGTTTTTTCACCGCTTGCGACATCGCCGCCATTAATCGCCCTCGAACCCGATATACCGAAAACCCGAGTGCTTTCCTTTAATGTCCCGCCCGCCGGTGGCGGGAACGGTTCCGCGACGGCCATCAAGATCACGATGGTCGATTTGCAAAACCCGAATCCGCCGAACTTGCCGCAATACCCACCGCCAAACTTCGGTGCGTACGAGTCTGAAACGTGTATGGCCGCGGGCGAGATGAACGGGTGTGCCCGCTGGGTGGGCAAGCCGGGGATCTTCCTTGAATCGCAGGACAGTCCGGGCCTGGGGAGCTTCGCCGGCGCACGCCTGCAGTGCACACCGTACTACCATGACTTCGCGGGCGAAGGCCTGCTTCACGTAACCGGGGCCGAAATCGTCCCCAGCTCCACGTATAAGGTCGAAGTGTTCGGAAGCAACTGCAATGGCAACGAGAGCACTTGCATGGATGTATCCGCCCCGGTGACGATCGGCACGCGCCGTTCCGGCGACGTGTCCGCGTTGTATCAGGTACCCTCACCAGCGACTCTGTCCCAGCCCAACGCAGTCGACGTCGCGCAATTGGTCAACAAGTTCAAGAACGTGACGGGCGCTCTGGTGAAAGCGATCGCACAGTTGCAACCCAACCTGCCGGAGTTAAACGCGGACGTGAGCGCCTTGGACATCGTGGCGGTGGTGGATGCGTTGAAGGGCTTCGCCTACCCGCTCAGCGGTCCCTGTCCGTGCCCGTCGACGGTGCCCTGCGGCAGCGTCGCGTGCCCTTCGGGTCCGGCGCCTTGTGTTGCCGCATTCGGCGCCGGCGCTATGTGCGTGAAGACCTGCACGGGCGGCGCCAACCATGGCGACCCGTGCATCAGCGACACGCACTGTCCCGGCGGAACCTGCGGCAATGCCTTCTGCCGCGATCGCTGCGGACGGTGCGACGCTCCGAATTGCGACGATCAAAACCCGTGCACGGACGATTCTTATTTGTACGGGGTCTGCGAACACGCCGACAACACCAACTCCTGCAACGACAACAACGCCTGTACGACGAACGATCATTGCTCCAACGGCTCGTGCAGCGGAACAATCCTTGACTGCAACGACAGCAACGAGTGTACGGACGATTCGTGCAATCCAGCGAGCGGGTGTGTCCTTGTGAACAACTCCAATTCCTGCACCGATGGGTTGTTCTGCAACGGAAGCGATACGTGCAGCGGCGGGAACTGTGGTTTACACTCGGGTAACCCGTGTCCGTCCAACACCACTTGCGACGAAGCAACGCAAACATGTATGCCGAGGGGCAGCGTGATATCGTTCAAAGCGGTCAAGAGAAACAACGTGGCGATCACGCCGACCAACAACCTTACAGTCCTCGGGGGCGACACGATCGAAGTGGAGCTCTTCCTTTCCAACTGGATCAACGACTTTCCAGTCGATGACATTCCCAATAATGTCCGTCTCTTTCAAGTGAAACTTGACCGTGAGCGGTACGTCAGTCCCGATAATGGAACCGCCAAGCCGCTGGGCTGGTGCGGGCCGGTGGAGAGGATCAACTGCACAGGGTCGGCTACTTGTCCACCCGAGTACCCCATTTGCCTAACGCCTGCGGGGTGCACGTGCTCACCGCACAATCCGGACCTTGGGGGGTTCATTACCACGTCGCGAACGGACTTCCTGCTTTTCGGACTGGACGGGCCTACACCCCAATGCGTCACTTCAGTCATTGACTATACATACTATGGGGTAGCCGCGGACAGCTCAGTGCCGGACACGGGAGTGCCCCGCTATCTCGGCACCTTGATCCTAAAGGTGTCCGCGAACGCCTGCGGCACATTCACCATCGGCTTCGTCCAAGAAATCGGGAATACGTTCATCGCCGATCCGGCTCCTAAGCCGAATGTGGCGTTGCCGGCTTTGCAGCCGCTCCTTCTTACGGTTAGCGATTGTTCGCAGCAGCTTTTGTCTTGTAGCCCCGGTCACTGCAACATTGATGCCCGCATCGCCCACGACCGGCACGACCAGAACATAAAGAAAAATACGAACCGGATGGTGATGACTTTCAGTAAACCGACCACGGGAATGACGGCGGCGGACTTTGAAATCACGGTTGTTCCCTACGATCCCATTAATGATATCATCCCCACCATTAGCATCTTAACGCCGAACGGAACGGACCCGAAGATAACAACCCTCACCCTCAACCGCCGCATCCAGCAGACGCGTTGGACGTGTATCCGCGAAAAGGGGAGTAACAAACGCTGCTGCATGGGCAGCCTTCCCGCGGATGCGCACAACAACCTCATCAGCCAACCGGACGACGTGTTTGAAGTCATCAACAATCTCCAAGGCTGCTTAAACCCGCCTAGCTGCTCAGATCCCCTTCTCCCGATAGAACGGTGCGACGCCGACCGCAACCTGCAGTGCTTACCGGCGGACCTCCTCATGGTCGTCGACCTGCTCAACGGGGCCGATGCGTTCACCGAAGTCAACGGCGACACGCTTCCAGCGCTCTTCAATCGCGCGTGCCCGTCGATGAATTTGGCTCCGTAGGGACTTGTTAAAAAGAGCAGGCTCTCGGTCGAAGGGAGCGATCGCAGATGACCGCCTATCGGCACTTGCGGCGCTGTTCGAATGTCTTAATCGAGTACTGTCCGCGCCACTGGGTGAGGTGGCATTGACCGATGTGTGTGCCCAGCGCGGCTTCGTAGGTTGACGAGTCACGTGCCCTCGCACCTCAGCCGAAAAAGGCGACGACGCCGACCCCGAAGTGCCGTGACAATGCGCAGATGTGCGATTTGGTTAAGTCTCTGCTGCCTGAGAGGATCATGGACGTCGCAGACTCCCCAACGTCCAAGAGCCTTGCCAACTCTCTCTGTGTCATTCGGCGTTCGGCCATGAGATGTCGCAGTACGTCGATTCCCTTCGCCTTTGGCAGCTTCGGATCGTGATGGGCCTGTTCGAATTCGCGAATCAGCACGACGAGGGCATCAAGGTATTGCCCTTCGCCGGCGGTGAGCTTTCGACACAGGCCGATGAGACTGCCGGACACCTTCAAAGCTTCTGCATGTTGGGCGTTGCTTTGTACCTTCTTTAGTGGAAACGTTTGCACAAGAGTAAGGTAATCGTCTTTCCGGTCAGTGGCGAGGGTTTTGGGCATCATCGTCGCTCCTATCCGTATCGCTTCTTCCACTTGTCTTTCGAATATTCGGCGTGCGTGAGGACTTCTACAACCTGTACGAGTTGCTCTTTGTAGCCGATCTGGGTCAGCAATCGGTAATCGTTCCCGCCCGCATTGAACACCGTCACAACCATTTTCTTCTCACCGCTTCCTAGAACGACGCCATCGGCAGAGGGGTACATCCTCTTTAAGTCCAAGAGGCTTTGCCAGCTTGCGGCCATGACGACAGTGCGCCATGCTTCGAGCCAAGCCCTGACCTGGGGATGTTTCTTCGCCGCTCGGTCAAGTTCGATGGCGTTGAGCAGTTCCACGCCTTCACATTATGTGAAACATGGGTGAGAATGTCAAGCGGGATACGTATATTTTCAGACGTCCCATAAGCAAGTGCGGGTAGCGCTTAGTCGAGCACTTCCACGCCGCTGGCGGTGTTGATGTGTTCGGCCTGGAGGGCGACCTTGCGGTATCCGAGGTACTGCATGATCTCGAAAACCTCAGTCCAACTAGGGAAGGGGCGCTCGTTGATCTTCTTGTACTCGTCGATGGCCATGATGAATTCGAGCAGCTCGCCGGTGATTTCCCCTTCTTCAGCCGCTCGACGGACTTCGCCGCGACGCCGCCCCGGGCCGCGACGACGGTCCATGCCGACGCGACGCTCCACGCTCCCGCGCCGCGCGCCTCCGCTTGCGTCTCCGCCGCGATGGGGTCCTGTATACGTTGCCGTCATACTGACGGAATCGGCTAGAAAGGAGGCAGCCTTAACGAGAGAGGGGTATCCGCAAAAAGGTAGCGTAGGAGACGAGATACGGCGACCTTATCAGCCGTCAGGCACAGGGCCCTTGAGCCCTGTGCCGACGAATCAATTCCAACAGGCGCTTATCGGATTGCAGCACTTATCGGCGCCTGGCGGGGGAGCAAGGACGGACACAGCCGAGCGATCAGGAATTACCGAGCGATCAGGAATTACTCTTCCTCTTCTTCCACCTCGTCATCGTCATCATCGTCCTCATCGTCGGCATCGTCGTCGGCGAGGAGTTCATCCTCCTCCTCTTCCTCCTCTTCTTCTTCTTCATCCGCGGCGATGTCGTCGTCCCAGGCCTTGGGGACGGGGGAATCCAACAACATAAGGATGTCTCTCTTCCGCTCACGGTACGCCTGAGGGGGGCCGACTCGCAGGCCGAGCCAACCCACAAGCCCGCTCTGCTCAACCAGGAGCCGATCGCACTGATTTAACATGTTCGTCGTTCTCACTGGACCCACGTTCGATCACGCCTGACCGGGCACCCGCGACGCCTCGCGCCTGCACCCGCGTCTTGAGAAGCGGGCAAAGTCTAGTCCGCCGCAAACCGCCGTCAAGGGGGAAATTTGACCTTCTTGGGAGCCTAATTTTATGCCGCCGGGGGCCTCTCGTTGCCTCCCCCAGGGTGGCGAGTCACAATCCCCCGTCAGCCGGACCGCCGGTCAGCCAAAACGCCCTTGAGCGGTTTGGCGGACTTGTTGCCCCTGTGTACGGCGAGGGATCATAAGCGATGCTGCTGACCCGGCGGGAACTCCCGGTCCTGATCGTCAACCTCATCTACATCCCCGTTTTCACCATCATCGCCCTACGTGAACTGAACTTCGAATTTTTACTTTACATCGGAGTCGTCCTGGTCGTGGGGGCTTTGGTGGTTTGGAAGCAGCGGAAGGTGCGGTTCGACCTGACGATTCTTTGGGGGTTGACCATATGGGGCCTGCTGCACATGGCCGGGGGGAACATCCAGGTCGGCGACGATGTGCTCTACGGCCTACAATTGATCCCCGTTGTCCTACGCTACGATCAACTCGTCCATACCTTCGGCTTCGGGACGGCCACGCTCGTATGCTACCATCTGCTTCAACCGTATCTACGCGAGGGCATCGACCGTTGGCGTACGCTTTCCGTCCTGATCGTGTTCATGGGTTGCGGATTGGGGGCCATCAACGAGATCATTGAGTTCATTGCGGTGAAGACCATCAAGGACACCCATGTCGGCGGTTATGACAACACGCTTTGGGACCTGATCTTCAACCTCATCGGCGGCGTCTTCGCCGTCGGCTGGCTCACCGTACGGAAACAACGACGGCGGCGAAGAGGCGCTCGGCAATAGCCCGCTCTACTCTCAACTTTCATTAGACATGGTCCGCAGAATTGCTACATACAGCGGATGGGCTTCGTTTGGTCCGCAACAGCCCAAACGCCCTTGAGTCCGCCTGCGGCGGAGGCGAGGTGACTACCTTCAACATGCGCCCGGCGGGATTCGAACCTGCGACCCCCGGTTTAGGAAACCGGTGCTCTATCCAACTGAGCTACGAGCGCTCGAAACAGACCAAACGCCCGTGAGCGTTTGGGCGACGTCAACACTTCAAACGGGCGAGGCAACCACTCCAACCATCGTAACCGTAGGAACCGAGAACCCCAAGGCTGCGGTCGCCCGCGAAGATTGAAGATTGAAGTCCGAAGTCCGAAAATGGCGGAACGCCGATTGCCGTCCGGCCTTCGATCTTCGGACTTCTTCGTCCGGGAATGGTCCCCTTTAGAACGCCGCGAACCCTTCATCCCGTCAGTTCCACGACCCGTGAGTCGTGGAACGAGGACTCTAACGGCTGATAAACCATTCGTGCATTCGCGCTTCCGAAGGTGGTCTCGCCCAAAAGTGCTTGAAGTGAAGGGCGGCAGTTCCGCAAACGATAACGATGCAGGGAAATGTGGAAACGCCGAAGCCGGGAAAAGCCGAAATTTCGGCGTTTCAGCGTTTTGACTTTTCCGTTTCGGACGGGGTCGTCAGCGGCAAGGCCGGTGAGCCTTGCCGCGAGGAGATGGTGCGCACAGCTTGCGAAACTGGTGGAAATCATTTCGAGGGTTCCTCACCGCGGAGGAAGTGCCGCGTTGGTTCGGCCTTTCCGTAGTTCTCATCTACGTCGTGGGAATGGGGTCCATCGCCCAGTTCGGCATCGCCCAGGCGCGGCGGGAGACGGCGATCCGTTTCCAGATTGACAGCCAATACGCGGTCAAGCTCCTCGCCGATCGAATCGAGGCCATCGAGGGCGAGGGCGCAACCGACCCGAAGTGGTTGAGCGTCTGCCAACGAGCGCTGCGGGAGTTCGCGGCCAACGTCCCCGCCAAATCCGTTCGCGTTGTTGAAGGCCGTCCTCCGGGGCGGATCATCGCCTCGACCAACCCCACGGAAACCGGGACCAGTACCACTCCCGGCGCGCCGGGAGTGGCGCGTGGGGCGCGAATCGCGGCACACCAAACGCCCTTGAGTCCGCCTGCGGCGGAGGCGAGCGGATCAACCAAGGCATTGCAACCAGGCGGGCTGGAGATCGCAACGATTTCCTCGAACGGCTCCGAAACGCGGCATCGACTCCTCCGTGCGCCGCTCCACCGTATCCATCAGAGCCGGGAGTCCGCCGCAGGCGGACGACCGGAATCGACGTACGTGGACCACGCTGCCCAGGAGGCCAATCGGGTCGCTACCGCTCCCCGCTCTGATCAAGACGCCTACCTAGAGGTCATCCTGCCCTTCGAACCGGTCGAACCGACGAGTCTTGCCAACCAGGCGCGGATGCTGGCCATCGTCCTGGCCGTGCTCGGGGCGTTGTTTGTGGTCTATCGATGTTTGCGCGAACAGCTTCGCGGACTCTCCAAGATCGCCGGCCGTCTGGAATTGCATCGAGATCGGATTGAAGACGACCTCGCCTCCCTGCGGATCGGTGACGCACTCGATGGAGTCACCGTGGGCTGGAATGAACTCGTTGACCTGACCGAGCGACTCCAAACTAGCGTTCAGCGGACCGAGGCCAACGAGGAACTTTCCAGCGTTCTTCAACGCACAGGCGCTGGGGCGTTGTCCGAAGCGCTCAACGCCGTCCCCGACGGGCTGATGTACATCTCCGATGAAGTTCGCTTCGAGTATCTCAACTCGGCGGCCCTGCGACTACTCGGGTGGAATGCGCCAGACGCCAACGTCAGCGGCGTGGCCCGTGAGCCACGCCGTGAGAGAAACTATCCGACCCTGATCGATGCCCAGGCGAACGGACTGGGCCTGAAGCTCTTGGAATTGATTCGCGGCGCCGCCTTGCCGGAGGGCGTTTTTGAAGCGCGGACCGAGGTGCTCGAGGCCGGCGACGCCGAGGCCCACGACCTCAGTACCTACCGTGTGTGGCTGATTCCCTTGCAGCGCGCCCGTCACCACGGCGAGTGCGTCGTCGTCATCCGTGATGTGAGCCAGCAGTTTCGCGCCGACCGTGCCCGCGAGGAATTCATCGCCCAGGTGACGCACGAACTACGCACGCCGCTCACCAACATCCGGGCGTATACGGAGACCCTTTCCAGCGGCATGTTCGAGGACCCCAAGGTCATCACCGAGTGCTACAACGTGATCACCAAGGAGACCCGCCGGCTGTCGCGTTTGGTGGAGGACATTCTGAGCGTTTCGCAGTTGGAGGTCGGCTCGATCGAGCTGCACGTGGACAGCGTTGACCTCAAGGTTTTACTGAACGACGGCGTACGCGACGTTCGGGGCCTCGCCGATGAGAAAAACATCGACGTCCAATTGGTCTTGCCCGCAAAGCTCGAACCGGTCCGCGCCGACCGCGACAAGCTCGCCGTGGTCATCAACAACCTCCTCGGCAACGCGATCAAGTACACGCCCGCCAACGGTAACGTGATGGTCGGCTGTCAGGTCGCCGCCGACGTCGTGGTGCTCACTTTCAAAGACAACGGCATCGGAATCGACCCCTCGGAGCACACCAAGGTCTTTGAGAAGTTCCAGCGCGGCAGCAACCCGGAGGTGCAGAGCGAGTCGGGCACGGGTATCGGTCTCTACACGGCCCGCGAGATCGTACGTCGTCACGGAGGGGACATCGAGCTGCTCAGCGAAAAGGGCAAGGGTTCGACCTTTATGGTGCGCTTGCCGCATCGCGAGAGCCGCGCCGCCGCCGTCAGCACCAACTCCCGTGAGAGTTGGGGCGGTCAGTCCGCGGTGTAACCGGGCGGCAGAACCAATCCGTCGGTCTGCGGATGGGTGTTGGTTCGAGTTTTTGGGATCCGAATATGGCCAAGATTCTTATTGTCGATGATGACGCCCATATCGTCCGCGTCCTGTCCATGTGGCTGGGTCGGCACGGCTACGACGTGGTCACGGCGCGCAACGGCGAGGCGGCTTTGGCGACGCTGGATCGCGAAGAGGTCGACATGATCATCTCGGACATGAACATGCCGGGTCTGGACGGGGTCGGACTGGCGAAGGCGGTTCGAGCGAAAAGCGGCCCCACGATTCCCATTCTCATGTTGACGGCCCGTTGCGATCAGGAACGTCTCAGTGAACAGCTTGCGGCGTATGGTGTCCGCGTATACCCCAAACCGTTCCTCCCGTCGCAGTTGGTAGTGGAAATCAACTCCGCCTTCGGCGGATTAGGCGTCGCCGCCAGTGAGGGTTCGGTATCATGACTCGTCCAAAAAAACAGCATGCTGTTCCGACTTCTCCCGGCGCCCCGGCGACGTCCAAGATCGAAGCATCAGACGCACGGCCCGTGAGCCGTGCGGCGAGGGAAGGCCCGAAGATCGAAGAACCCGACCGTTTGGGCCTTCGATCTTTGATCTTTGATCTTCGATCTTCGGGTGACCTGACCGCGTTGCTGCCGGCTCTGTCGTCGTCGGTCGAACAGTTGATGACCGAGCACCAGGGCATGGCCGACGAATTGCTCTGCCTGTACGAACAGCTCGGCATCATCTTTGAGATCACCCGCAAGCTCGCCGGGGTTCATAACGAATCCGATGTTCTCGACCTTTTTCTAATCAGCCTGCGACGCAGTTTTGAGGAACGGACCGTCTTTGCCGCCCACAGCCGCCCCCGCGGATGGGTGTTGGAAGGGAAACGCGACCGTCATGCGAGCCGACCGGGAAGGGAGGGTCCAGATGGGAGCGGCGACACGATGGTGGTCAATGAATGGTTGCGCGGACTGCTCGACCGTGCCGCGAATCCCGGCGCGCCGGGAGTGATCGTCGAATCGGCGTTGCCGGGGGCCATGCCCGGCGCTATCGCCGAGGCCATGATCGCCCCGGTGATCTCCGGCGACGCCCTTGTCTGCTCCCTCGTTCTCCTCCGCACCGAAAAGACGCCTGCGTTCCGGGCGAGTGAGATGATGTTGATCGAGTCCCTCACCACCTTCTGCGGCGACCTGATCCGCAGCCATCGGCTGGTGCGCGAGCTTCGCGAGATGTCTCTCACCATGGTGCGGGCCTTGGTCAACGCCATCGATCAGAAGGACGAATACACCTGCGGTCATTCCCTGCGCGTGGCGTACTACGCCACGACGCTGGGTCAACACCTCGGCTTGGGTGAGGTCGATCTCCAGATGCTCCAGTGGGCCGCGCTCCTCCACGACGTGGGGAAAATCGGGATTCGCGACAACGTCCTTAAGAAGGAAGGCAAGCTCACTCCCGAAGAGTTCGGGCATATCCAGGAACACCCCGTCCGCAGCCACAAGGTCGTGCAGGAAGTTCCGCAGCTTCTCCGAGCGTTAGACGGCATTCTTCATCACCACGAACGATACGACGGCTCCGGATACCCCGCAGGGCTGAAGGGGGAACAGATCCCGTACCAGGCACGGATCATTCAGATCGCCGATGTGTTTGACGCTCTGACCTCCAACCGCTCTTACCGTAAGGCCTTCGACTGGCAGCGGGCCTTAGGAATCCTTCAAGAAGAGGCCGGCAAAACCGTCGACCCGTGTTTGCAGAAGATCTTCGACACCCTCATCCGCGAGACGCTGAAAGACGAGCCGATGGCATGGGAACGCATGGTCGAACACGCCAACCGTTTCATGCAGGGTCTGGATGCTCCCGACGACCGAGAGTCAGACGACGCGACCGTCAGACGACGCGACCAAGGCGGGAGCGTCCGGGCGCCGGGAGTCGGCGGAAATAGAAGGAGAATGACATGACGCTGACACTTCTATTGCCGTGGTTTCCGATCCTCTTGGCCGTCGGCGTCGGCGGACGGTTGTTGGGGCGCAGTCGCGGCTTCGCCCTCGGCCTGGTGTGCGGGATGTTTTGGATCGTCTTGGTTCAGGCAACCGCCGGAACCGGAGTGTGGAGGCAGCCGTGGGTGGTCGTGACCATGCTCATCGGCGCCGCGGCGATTTTTCTGATTGGCGGGTGGGCCGGTTCCGCCGAAGGCGGACCGCTCGACGATCTCGCGCCCATCCGAACCCGGAGCGCAAGCGACGGGTCAAGACCCCGCGCTGGCGCTTGGGGTTCGGATTCCACGGAGCGCTCCTCCGATGAGACGACGATCGCCCTCGACCGGTTCGCAACCGTGATCCAGCAGTTCGACGACTGGCTTGTCGAACACCGCGACGATGCCGACCCTTGGCCGTTGTTCGGCGAGTTCATTCGCGGCGCCCTGTATCAATGTTGCAAGGCGACGCACGTAAAACCATTTCGCTTACTCAGCGAAGGCGAAGAGCTGACGCCGCTCCAATCGTCCCGGTTGGAGCCGGACCCATTTACGGAAGGTAGGCGAGTTTCCGCTCGGCAGGGGATTCTAGGTCATGTGGTTACGAGCGGTCGATCCTACGTAGAAGGCGACCGGACCCAGGGTGAGCTGATCGAGCAACTAGCCCAGGCCTGCCCTGAACCGATCGTGTGGTGCTTCGCCATCACCCAAGGCACCCAAAGACTCGGTGCGGTGACGGCGGGTCAACTGGACATCGTTCCCGCAGACAACCTGGCGCTGCTTCGCGCCGTCGAACAACTTGTCTCGCAATGTTGGTGCCTGCTCGCTGAAACGGTTCACAGCCGCACCGCCGGTCAAGATGACCCAGGCTCGGGACTCTATAACCGGACCGCGTTCCTCCAGGTCGCAGAGCAATCGTTGCGCGAATCGTACGCTCAAGGTGAACCGGTGGCGATCGCCGTGATCGTCGTGGAAGGGATGCGCGAGCTGAACGACGCCGGAAGATGGGAGGTCGCCGATGAACTGGTCCGCGAAGTCGCCGACTCCCTACGCCGCAAGATTCGCATGGATGACCGCCTCGGGCGTTTCGACGGTTCGCGTTTCATCTGGCTGCTACGCCGCGTAGACGCCGAGTTGGCGTCGCTGATTGTCAAGCAAGTGATATCGCGTCTGACGACGTTGTGCGGCGACCGTAGCCGATGGTCCGCCTCTGGCGGAGCGATCACTGTGCGTTGCGGCGTGGTCGGTAGCGGTACCGGTAGTAGAAACCCCGACCTCCGCACGCTGGTCTCCCATGCCTTGGTGCAGTCTCGCCGTGCAAGGCTCGAACATGTGACCATCGCCGGCGAACTGGACGCGGCGGAAATGTCGAAACGCTGAAACACCGAAACGCCGAAATTTCGGCTTTTCCCCATTTCGGCGTTTTCGCATTTGGATAGCCTATGAAGATCGAACAGCAACAGGTCGGAACGGTGGATGTCTTCACCCCCATAGGGCCTCTGGTGGACCAGGACGGAGAGACCTTTTCGAAGGCGCTCCTCACCAGGGTGAAGTCGCCCAACCCCCGCATCGTGTTGGCCATGCAGGAAGTCCCCTATGTAGACAGCAATGCTCTGGAGGGCTTACTCACCGCCACTGATGAACTCAACGAACGCGCCTCCAGCCTCAAGCTGGCCACCGTTACCCCGACCTGTCGGGAGATCTTCGAACTGACCGGATTGTCGCCACGGTTTCGTTTCTTCAAAGACGTGCAGGACGCGGTGAAGAGCTTTTTGTAGGAGAAAGCGGAAACGCCGAAACACCGAAACGCCGAATTTTCGGCTTTTCCCCATTTCGGCGTTTTCGCATTTAGCCGATGCCGAATCTAACCATCGAAACCGCAGTCCGACTCGGCGACCAGCTCATCCGCGACGGCGTGGTCACGGCTGAGCAACTCGCGGACGCCTTGGCGCGTCAGTCCGCCGCAGGCGGAGCGGTGCGTATCGGCAAGGCGCTCATGGACGTCGGCGCCATCTCCTCCGCCGCCCTCGTTGGGGCGCTCGCCCGACGGCTTAACGTGAAGGGAACTACGCTCCGTCACGGTCTCATCGACCCCAAAGTCGCTAAGTCCATCCCCAAGGAGGAGGCCGAACGGCTGCGCGTGCTGCCCCTGTTCCGGGTGCGCGACGAACTCACCGTGGCCATGGTCGATCCGCAATCTCTGCCCGTCCAAGATCGGCTTCGGTCGCTCACCGGCTGCGCGATTCGCTCAGTTCTCGTTCTCGAGGAAAACCTCGCCGAGTACCAGCAGAAATACCTCGCCGCCGAGGTCACCGTCGATTCCTTCCTCGCCTCGATGGAAGAGTCCGACATTCAGATCACCGAGTCGGAAGCGATCGACGAAGGCCCGATCACCGACCTCGACAAGATGGTCGAGGGCAGCCCGATCGTAAACCTCATCAACCTCGCCATACTCACCGCCCTCCGTGCCGGGGCCTCCGACGTGCACATCGAGCCGGACCGCGACGGAACGCACATCCGCTATCGCATCGACGGCGAGTTGCGCGAGATGCTCAAGCCCCCGCGGGGGATGCACGCCGCGATCGTCTCCCGCGTCAAGGTCATCGGGCGGATGGACATCGCCGAAAAGCGGCTCCCTCAGGAGGGTCGCGTGCATCTCGTCGCTGACCGTCGCGAGATTGACCTGCGTGTCTCCTCCATGCCCACCGTGCTCGGCGAAAAGATCGTGCTCCGCATTCTCGACAAGGCCAATCTCTCCTTCGAGCTGGAAACCCTCGGAGTTCGAGGACAGGACCGTTGGGCGATCGAGGCCATGATCCACAGCCCCTACGGCCTGATGCTCGTCACCGGGCCTACCGGCTCCGGAAAGACCACGACACTATATTCCGCTTTGGATCTCCTCCGCGACGAGTCCACCAACATCGTCACCATCGAGGATCCGGTGGAGTATCAACTGCCGCTCGTCAACCAGATTCAGGTCAACGAACGAGTGGGGCTGACCTTCGTCCGCGCCCTGCGGTCCATCCTCCGACAAGACCCCGATGTCATCATGGTCGGAGAAATTCGCGATCAGGACACCGCCCGCGTGGCGATTCAGAGCGCCCTCACCGGCCACTTGGTCCTCTCCACCCTGCACACCAATGACTGCCCCGGCGGCATCATGCGCCTGGTGGACATGGGCATCGAGCCGTTTCTCCTCACCGCTTCCATCCTCGGCTTCGTCGCCCAGCGGCTCGCCCGCACGATCTGTGCATCTTGCAAAACCTCCTACTATCCGCCACCCAATTTGCTCAAGCAGGTCGGCTGGGAGAATCGCACCAGCGAACTCTTCCAAAAGGGCGAAGGCTGCCGGGAGTGCAACAACACCGGGTTCCGCGGGCGCATCGGCATTTACGAGGTGATGCTGCTGGACGCGGAACTCAAGCAGATGATTCAGAAGAACCCGTCGGAAACCGACATCCGCGTCTACCTCGCCCAGACCGGATGGCGGACGTTGCGGGAAAAGGCCCTCGACCTGGTCGAGCGCGGTGAATCCACGCTCGAGGAAGTGCTGCGGGTGACGCGCTCCGAGGCGCTCGACGTCAGTGATCCGTCGGGCGCCGGAAGAGTGGGTGAATCATGATTTTGACCTACGACGCCATCGACGCCGGCGGTCGCTCGACGACGGATTCGATCGAGGCCCAGAATACTAAGGAAGCCGTCGAACAGCTCCGCCGCCGCGGCCTGTACGTCAAGAAAATAGCCGAGCCGCGGGTTTCAGCCCGCGTAGCGAAACCGAATCTTCCTGCGTCGCTGCGTCTGCCGCTCAAACTGCTGGTTCAAATCACGCGTCAGATGGCGATGTTGCTCCGCGCCGGCAGCGAGCTGGTTCCGGCCATTTCCGCCATCCAGCGGCAGATGACGAAGCCCAACCACGCGGCCTTGCTCGGGAAGCTCGTCAACGACCTCGAAGACGGAATGACCCTCACGGACACGCTGCGGAAGCACCCCCGTACCTTCGACGCGATCTACTGCGCCATCGTCGCCGCGGGCGAAGCCAGCGGAACCCTCACCGAGATGTTAGAGCGGCTTTCGGTCATCGTGGGGAAGCGCCGGGCCCTGCGCAAGAAAATCCTCGGCGCCCTTGCCTATCCGGCGCTGCTGATCGCGATGTGTTTTCATATCATGCTTGTGGTGTTGTTCTTTGTGCTCCCGCGGTTCAACGCCATGTTCGTTCAGCTTAACGTGGAAACTCCCGCCACCACGAAAGCGCTGTTGTCCGTGTCCGTGGTCCTGCGCGGCTATTGGCCGGTGCTGCTCTTCGTCACCGCCGCACTCGCCGGAGCGGCGGCCTGGGCGTCTACCAGCCGGGCTGGACGACAATGGCTCAGCAACGTGCAGCTTTTCATCCCCGTCGTGGGACGACTGCGATCACGCCTCATCCAAGGCCAGATTTTTCGGACCATGGGAATGCTCCTGGAGAGCCGCGTCGACGTGCTCGATACATTAGATTTAGTCCGCGAGTCTACCCTCAACGGTCGCTTTCAGAAACTGTTCAACGACCTCCAGGAGGCCGTGACTTCCGGCGGGAGGCTCAGCACCGCGTTCGAGGCGTCCACCATCGTCGAGCCTTATATTTGTCAGGCCATCTACACCGGCGAGGACAGCGGCAGTCTCGGCGCCTCCATGTCCTTCTGCGCCGATATGCTCGACGAGTCCAATGAAGAGTTCATCAGTATGGTCACGAAACTGATCGAGCCGTTGATTCTCATCATTATGGGCTTCGTGGTCGGCGGAGTGGCGATTTCACTGTTCGTGCCGTTGTTCGATATGACCTCCGCGATCAAGTAGCGAGACTCTGGGTATGATGGTCGCACTGAAAGCTTTGCAACGCACCAGCTGGCGCGGCAGTCGAAGCCGGATCGGTCTGGACATAGGCGCAGCTGGTATCCGCGCCGTCCAGTTGAACCGCCAAGCACAGCCGCGCGGCCCAAGTAGCCCCCGCAGCCTGGACGGTTACGTGGTGACGAACGCCGCCTGTGGCGACCGGAGCCCGTCCGAACCCGGAGCGCAAACGACGGGCCAGGACCACGCACTAGCGCTTGGGGTTCGGATTCCACCGTTGCTGCCCCGTCAGGTCGAGGATTGTCTGCGCCGAGCAAACGTCCGCGGGAAAGCCGTCGCCGCCGCCCTGGCGACTCCCGACGTGGAGTTTCATACCCTTGAGTTGCCCGCCGCCGTTTTTCAGGCCGACGAGGTCGAGGCCGCTCAGATCGTGCGATTCGAAGTGGAACGCCTCATGTCCAACTCGCACGCTCCCGTCGAGACCCGGCATTGGCGACTGCCGCAGACGAACGTGACGGCCCCGAACGCCATCGGCGCGGGCGCCGCACATGAAATCATCAACGCAACGATCAAAGTCTGTGCCGAGGCGGGGTTGACCTGCACCGATCTGGATACAACCGCCACGGCGCTCAGTCGGTTCGGCGCTGTGTTGCAGAGCCGACCCAAAGACCAGATATGGGGAGTTCTGGACGTTGGCGATCGTCAAGCCCGCTTGGTGCTTTGCCTCGACGATACGCCGATTTTGGTGCGGACGGCGGGCGCCGGTGGACGTGCCTGGACCCAACGCATCGCCGACGCCCTGCAAGTGAGCTTCAAGGCCGCGGAAATCCACAAACGCGACCACGGGATCGCCCTGACCGGTCGTGCACTGGTGCGAGAATCTGCACTGGTGCGAGAATCCATTCTCGCACCAGGGGCCCCCCGCCTCCCCCATTATCAAGGGGGGAAAGAGGGGGTTCGAAGCGAATTGGCCTCGTTGATTCTGGGTGCCGTACGCGCGGACCTCAACGATCTGGCCTCCGAGGTCAAGCGATCGTACGAGTATGTCCTGAGTTGTTACCCGGGGAGACAGGCCGCTGACTTGGTACTTTGCGGCGGCGGTTCGCTCCTGCACTATTTTCCCGAGTTCCTGGGCAATGCCTTGGGCATACCCGTGCGTCGAGCGTCGAGCTATCTCCAGAGCGAATCGTGTCGACTTCGCTTCGCCGCCGAGAGGGTCGGACGACGCGACCAAGGCGGGAGCGTCCACGCTCCCCTCGAAGTCCTCGCCGTGGCCGTGGGACTCGCCATATCAGAGTAGGGAACGTATGGTCACTGTGAACCTCATTCCGGAAAGCGTCCAGGCGGCGCAAGCCCGACGCCGGCATATCAAGTGGTGGGCGGCATGCCTTGCCGTCACCACCGTAGTCGCGGTCGTGCCCGTAGGCGCCCACTTGATGCAACACTTACGCATTGATGAGTTGCACGCCCAAAATTACAAATTCCAGACCGACCTCGCCGCCGCGCGGGTCGAACTGAAGACCGCAACCGCGGCAGCGAACGATTCCTTCCTGCGTATCGAACGGGCCAAGGCTTTACGCACCAAACGGGCCTGGTCGGACATGTTGGCGCTGATCGGCTCCTGCCTTCCGAAGGACTGCTGGCTCACCTCCATCGCCACGGACCCCGACGTGCCGCCCGCAGCGTCCCTCGCGCGGAAGACTCCGCCCGCGTCCGCGACACCGGGCGCACCTGCTCCGGAAAAACCGGCGGTGGTGATCATCGACGCGCCGCGGAAATTACGCATGACCGGCGAGGCCACGGACGCAACCCAGCCTTTGTCCTTCGTCACCAAGCTCAAGGAGAGTCAGGTGTTTCGAGAGGTGACCCTGGAGCGCTCCATCAGCTCCTCGCCCCACGGCTCAAGGACCGTGGGTCTGACCCTGGGGGAGAAAACCGAAGACGAGTCGAATTTCCGATTCGAACTGATCTGTGAGTGGTGATAATGACACGACGCGGCAAGTTACCTCTTCTTCTGCTTGACGTTCTCGGTGCGAGCCTGTTAGGGGCCGGTCTTCTGGCAGCCCTCTGGATGACTTTTTTCCACAACGAACATGCCACTACCGAGCTGCGCGACTTCACCCAGATGGTCTCTTCGGCGACCCAAAACCTTGCCGCGTTACGCTCCGCCGGGGATGAGCAGCGGGCGACGTTGAAAGAACGACAAGTGGAATTGGCGACCAGCGGACAACTTCCCGCGCAAATCCCCATCGAGGAATATTTCCAAACCTTGTCTCGACTCGCCGGCCTACACCACCTCCGCGTGGTTCGCCACAATCCGTTGGGGCCGCGCAACTATCCGGGCTTGCTCGAGCAACGCTACGCCTACGAGGTGATGGGGAGGGTGGCTGATCTCGCCCGGTTTCTCAGGGCCATCGAGGACGCCGAGTTCTGGGCGGACATCAGCTATCTCAAGATCGACGGCGGTAAACGTCAGGGCGGTGAACCGACCGACGAGTGTGACGCTTTGCTCACCATCAGCCTTTTCTCCGCCGCCCGTGCGGAGGAGTCGGGGTGAAACGATCGCGGCAACACTTAAGGGTGTTGCCGCTGTCGCGGGAGCGGATGATCCTTCATGCAACCGTCCAAAAACAAAATCTACATCGCGTTCATGCTGCTCGGGGGAGCAGCTTTGGTGGTGGACCGATGCGTCTTGACCCCGAGCGTGACCATGCCCGCGAGCGTCGCGGCGTCGGTCGCGGCGACCGCCCCACCGCCGCCCACGGCGTCCGCTCCGTCTCCCGGCGCGCCGGGATTGGCCATCTTGGAGTTGCCCTTCCCGCGGGCCATCCCGGCCTGGGATCCGCAATCCCCAATCCGCGATCTCTTCGCTCCCTTTTCGGACGACGACACGGCCGATAAGCGGCATACGCGGTCGCCGCGGGGCGCCGACGCGGGACACGGAACCTGCGCCGGTCTTTTGAGTCAACACCACCTCGAGGCCGTGCTCGTTCAGGAAAGTCTCAAAATAGCGATCTTGGACGGTGCATGGGTGCGGATCGGCGAGTCGGTCAACGGTTGCGTCCTTACCGAGATCGTCGGCAACAAGGTCCGTTTCCTTTGTCGTGATGGTGACACATGGTTTACCCTATCATCGCGGAACTAAAGTAACCGCCGTGCGACCACGATAGTTGTAATGTTCGCTGTGTGCGTCTCGCCAGGCGCACGTACTCCCCAGCGGGGTCGGGCGTTGAAACAGGAAACCAAGTGAGTAAGCGATTATGAAAGTTCGATCTGGAAAACGTGCCTTCAGTCTCGTCGAGTTGGTCATCGTCGTCGTGATCATCGGGGTGATCGCGGCCATCGCGGTTCCACGCATCAGCCGCGGCGCCAAGGGCGCCGGGGAGTCCGCCCTACGCGGCAGCTTGGCCAGTATGCGCAACGCCATCGATATGTACGCCGCGGAACACGGCGGAACGTTTCCGGGCCCCGATGACACGGAGCTCCTTCGCCAGTTGACCACGAAGACCGACGCCTTCGGCGTCGCGGGCGGCAACTTCGGACCGTATCTGCGACGCGGCTTCCCGCCTTGTCCGGTTGGGGTCCGAGCGGGTGACACAGGCGTGATAGTAGCCGCCGCCGTGCCTGCTGTGGCCGAGGGCACCGCGGGGAAAGGCTGGGTTTATTCTTCCGCCACCGGAGAGATCATCGTCAACTGTGACGATCCCGACGACAGCGGAGTGGTCACGAATACCTACGACAAGTATTAGCAACGGCGGCCCTATCACGCCGAAACGCGAACCGGCTTTCTCGGTCCCCGAAGTGGGAGCGCGAAAGCCGGTTTTTTCGCACCTACGACGGCCCAGGCCCGTGGGTCTTGTCGCTGTCGGCCAACCGAACGTGGACCGCGGGCAGCATGACGTGAAACGTCGTACCCTCGCCGACCACGCTTTCGACCTCAATCACCCCATTGAGTTCGCTGACGATTTTTTTCGCCGCCGCCAGACCCAGCCCCGTTCCCCCATGACCCTTGGAGGAGTGGAAAGCGTCGAAGATGCGGTCCCGTTCATCCGGTGGAATACCAGGACCGTTATCGCCGATCGAAAACATTACCCGTGCCTCCGACCCTCCCACACGCTGGGGCTGATACTTGGTGGAGATGTTCACCCGACCGCCCATGGCCGGGGCGGCCTCGATGGCGTTGAGGATTATGTTGTGGGCCACTTGTTGCATCCCCTCAGGATCCAGCGGAATCGCCGGCATCTCCTCCAGGTCGGTGAGGATCATCACCCCGTGCTCATCTCCACGACCCTGCACGAGGGCGATCACGTCTTCGACGATCTTATTAAGCTGCGCCATCTCGATCTTCGGAGCTCGATCTTTGCTGAACGTAAGCATGTTCATCGCCAAGATGTAGATGCGATCGAGGTTGCGGCGTACCATAGCCCATCCGGATTTGATCGTCTCCACGGTCTGCCGGTTCATTCCCAGTTCGACGACTTCGGCCCCGCCCTGCATCCCTTGAACGATGTTTCGAATATGGTGGGAGAGGTAGGCGACGGCTTCGCCCGCCGCGGCCAGCCGCTCGGTCTGCACGCGAGACTCCAACAGTCGTTGATTCTCAATGGCCATGCCCGCCAATCGTCCGATGGCGACGGCCAAGCGCAGTTGTTCTTGCGTATAGGTGTGGTGCGACATCGAGCAATCGAGGTGGAAAACGCCGTGAATCTTGTCGCGGGCGGTGATCGGCACGCAGATGATGCTTCGAAGACCCAAGCGGTGGATGCTGTCTTGTTTGCTTTCCGCGGTGAAGCGGTCGTCGGTCATCGCGTTCGCGCACAGCACCCCCTCTCTGGTCTTCAAAACGTGGTTGATGATCGTCCGTGAGGTTACGATCTTCGGACGACGTGCCTTGTCTCGGCTCCGGTAGCGGACCACTTGGGGGGTGAGCTTCGATCCCTCTTCCGCGCCCATCAACAGCACCAGGTGATCCACGATCAAGTGCTCGAATAGGATATCCGCCACCCGCTCCAGGAACGCCTCGACCGACTCGATCGCCCCGATCGCATCCGCGATCTTGTAGACCACGTTCCAGGCCACCACCGCGTCCGCCGTCTCCGGCGGTTGAAGGATGACGCTCTCCTCCGACGCGTCCACCTTGGTGAGGATCGAGGATCCACCCTTGGAGGGCGATATGTCGAAGTCCACCAGGTCGCGGATCATCTCCGGACCGCTGAACGCTTCTACATGTTCCTGTCCGGTGAACACTAATAATGTGCTGCCCACTTTGATTTGATCGCCGTGTCGCAGGAGCGTCGGACTGACCACCCGCTGTCCGTTGAGGTACGTCCCGTTGGAGCTGTTCAAATCGAGAAGCAGCCACGAGCCGTTGTTGGGGCGGATTTCCGCGTGTCGGCGTGAGGCGGTGTGGTCGGAGAGGTTAATCTGGTCGGACGATCGCCCGATGACCGCAGGCTCGTCCGGCGTTTGATACGTCCGGCCCTTATCCGGGCCTTGCAAAACATGCAGCGTAGGCACGTAGAATGCTCCCGCGTGGGAATCTGCCTCAATTCGTGTTAGCCCGAACTAATCTGCACCGTTCGGGCAGCCCAACCGGGTGAACTGACGGCAGCACCAACGCCCGTGAGCGTTGGTGCGAACATTCAGCAACACCCTTTTCTCATCCACGACGCGTAGCGAAGATCATAGCGGGTTCCTCGTCCGATGTCAATTCCCAAGCCGATGCCCTTGAACCGCTGAACCGCTGGTTGACGATGCGGAGTCGTATTTCTAACATGGACTTCCGGCTTCACGCGAAACCGGTTAAGGAACCCTGGTAGAAGGAGGACTCGCAATATGATGATTTCCACGACGATGAACGCCAAACTCAACGATCAGATCGGGGCTGAGTTCGCCGCGGCCCATGCTTATCTGGCGATGGCCTGCGATTTTGACCGAATGGCCCTCAAGGCCCTCGCCAAACGGTTTCTCAAGCAACACGACGAGGAATGCGAGCACGCCATGAAGATTTTGCACTACGTGCAAGAGGTCGGCGGGACGGTGTCGCTCGATGCCATCGCTAAACCGAAAAAGGATTACAAGAACATGGAGGCGATCGTGAGCACCGCTTTGCAAAACGAACTGGACATCACCGCCAAGATCAACGACCTGATGACCCTCGCGGAATCCGAGAAGGACTACGCCACGCGCAGCTTCTTGCAGTGGTTCGTCGACGAACAGGTGGAGGAAGTCTCCAGCATGACCGACCTGCTCAACATCGTGAAGCTCGCCGGCGAAAACATGCTCCAGGTGGAGTCCTTGGTTCGGCATCAGATGCTCGCTGAAAAAAGCTGAAAAGTCGAAACGTCAAAACGTCAAAAAGAGTGACGGTACGCTCTACTCGAACCCACAGGTTTCCTATGTCTCAAGGCGCGGTTGTTGATCTTCGAAGTGATACCGTCACCCGACCTTCGCCGGGGATGCGCAAGGCCATGGCCGATGCCGAGGTCGGCGACGACGTCTTCGGCGACGACCCCACGGTCAATCGTTTGCAGGAGCGGGTCGCCCAACTGCTCGGCAAAGAGGCCGCGATCTATGTTGCTTCCGGCTCGATGGCCAACCAGACCGCCATTCGCTCCCAGACCCAGCCCGGCGACGAGATCATCGCCCACGCCGACAGCCACATTTACCACTACGAAGCCGGCGCTCCGGCGGGGCTGTCTGGTTGTTCGATGCGCTTGCTCACCGGCCCGCGCGGCACGTTCGACGCCGCCGCCGTGCGCGCCGCCATCCGTCCGACCGACTCCCATTTTCCTCAGTCCGCATTGATCGTCGTTGAGAATACCCACAACCGCGGCGGGGGGACTTGCTGGTCCATCGACGAAATCGCCCGGATTCGCGGAGTTGCCGACGAGTTTCGCGTGCGGATGCACCTTGACGGGGCGAGGCTGATGAACGCCTGCGTGGCCAAGGGGCACTCGCCCACGCAATACACCAAGTATTTCGACACCGTCTCGATGTGCTTTTCCAAAGGACTGGGCGCGCCGGTCGGCTCCGCGGTGGCTGGGACCAAGGAGACCATCAAGCGCGTGCATCGTTTCCGCAAGATGTTCGGCGGCGGCATGCGCCAGGCCGGGATCATCGCCGCGGCGGCCCTGTACGCCCTCGACCATAACATCGACCGCCTCGCCGAGGACCATGCCAACGCCAAACGCCTCGCCTCGGCCATCGCCGACATGCCCGGCGTATCCATCGACGTGGAGGCCGTGGAGACGAACATCCTCTACGTCGATGTAAACGAATCCACCGGGTCGGCCAAGTCCGTTTGCGACGCCCTGCGCGAGCATCAGGTCTGGGTCATCCCCACCGCCCCGCAACGCTTCCGCGCGGTGACGCACCTCGACGTCTCCGCCGAGGCCATCGACCGCGCCATCGCCGCTCTGAAGCGCGTGCTCTCTTCCAGCGGAAACCGCGTATAATCGACCAATGGCCGCTGTTGTCATTCAGGGTGTCACCAAGCAGTTCGGCACGCAGATGGTGCTGGAAAACGCCTCGTTGGAGTTGAACTCCGGGGAGACGGTGGGGCTGGTCGGGGCCAACGGCACCGGCAAGACCACACTCTTTCGACTCATCGTCCGTGAATTCGAGCCTGATCTCGGCACCATCACCCGCGCTCGCGGCGTGGAGATCGGCTACCTCAAACAGGAACCGGCCGTCGTGCTCGACCGCACCCTGCACGAGGAAGTCGGCAGCGTCTTCGCCGACCTTCTCGTTTTGGAGGGGAAGCTCCACGCGGTCGCGGACCAGATTGCCCACAGCCACGACGATCCCATCCTGCCGCAATTGATGGAAACGTACGATCGGATTAATACCCAGTTCATCGCGGCGGGCGGCCACACCTTCGAGACGCGACTGAATGAAATCCTCGGCGGACTCGGGTTTTCCATGTCCGACAACATCCTGCCGATGTCCGCGCTTTCCGGCGGGCAGCGCTGCCGGGCGGCGCTGGCGAAGTTGCTCCTCGAAGACAAACCGCTGTTGCTGCTCGACGAGCCGACGAACCATCTGGACATCGACGCCGTCCGCTGGTTGGAAAAATTCCTCACCGGACATCGCGGCGGAGCGGTGGTCATCTCCCACGACCGCTATCTCCTGGACCGATTGTGCGAGCGCATTGTCGAGGTCGCCAACCGGCGGATGGCGAGTTTCCCCGGCAACTACACGAACTATGCCCAGACGAAGGCCATGCGCGAGCTTACGCAGGAGCGCGACTTTGAAAAGCACTCGGAGTTCATCACCAAGGAGCGGGCCTTCATCGCCAAACACCTCGCCGGGCAGCGCAGTCAACAGGCCAAGGGCCGGCGAACCCGGCTCGAACGGCAGCTCAAGGACGGCGAGCTGGTCACCCAGGCCCCAACCTCCAAGCGACAGGCCAAGATCGCTTTCACGACCAAGGATGCCAAAGAAGGAACCATTCTCCGCTGCGACGATTTGTCGATGGCCTACGGCGACAATCGGCTCTTCAGCGATCTTGGCTTTCAGATCGCGGGCGGCGATCGACTGGGTATCACCGGCCCCAACGGCACGGGAAAAACTACGCTGCTCAAGATTCTCCTTGGCGAAGTGACCGCCACCAGCGGTTCGTTTGAGCTCGCTCCGCGACTTCGCGTCGGCTATTACTCGCAGGACCACGCCGGTCTCGACCCGAAGCGAACCATCGTTGACGAAATCCGCTCCGTTCGTCCGGAGTTCAGCGAACAAAACGCCCGCTCGTTCCTCGGACGGTTCCTGTTCACCGGCAATGATGCTTTTAAGCCGCTCGGGGCGCTTTCCGGCGGTGAGCAGTCCCGCGTTCGGCTCGCGTCATTGATGCTCACCGGCCCCGATCTGCTGGTGTTGGATGAACCGACCAATCATCTCGACATTCCCTCGCGCGAGGTGCTTGAGGAAGCTCTTCGCGAGTTCAACGGCACGATCATCGCCGTCAGTCACGACCGATACTTCCTCGATCGCGTGGTCAACCGCCTGTTGGTTATTCGTCCCGAAGGGCACGCTCTCTATGAGGGCAATTACTCATTCTACATCGAACAGGTTGAGCACAAGCGTGCCGCGGACAAGGCCGCGTCCGCGCCGCCGCGAAAGAAAAAGACAAAAGGGAAATCGACCGCCTCGGCCAAAGCGAAACCATCCCGATCGCCCTATGACCATCTTTCTCTCGGAGATTTGGAAGGACTGGTCATGAAGAAAGAGGTGCAACTGGCGGGCTTGCAGGAGAGGTTCGGTGATCCCGCCGTGTGCAAGGATCCCGAAGCCTTGGCCGAACTTCAGGAAGAGTTCGAAACCGTTTCTCAGGAACTGGCCGCTATCGATGAGGCTTGGCGGGAACGCGCCGATGCACAGTAGTTCCTCCTTGTCGCCCCCATCGCCGCTCGTCTTCACGCCTATCGAGCTTCCGAACGGCGTTCGCGGCGAGGTTCTCTCGGTGTGTCGGGTTCCCCGGCCTGGCCTTCCCGCGATCCTGCCCTCCGCCGACGTCTGGCGTCCGTTGTTAGCGCAGCTTGTCGCCGATCCCGCACTACTGCCGGGCTATTCGGTGCTGAAGTATTCCAAGAATGGCGAAGTTTTTCGTGCGCGATTCGGCGGAGGAGATGACCAACCACATGACGTGGTCTGCCGGTTCAGTCGCTCCGACGGCAGGGGAGCCTCCCTTCTCAAACGACCTTCCCGCGCGCAGCGAAACCTTCGTCGCGCGGTGCGATTGCTGCACGTCGGGGTCGATACCGCCATACCCCTGGCCCGGATCGAGCGTACCACAGCCCCAAGATCATCCTGGTTGGTGACCGAGTTCGTCGCCGATGTCGTCGATCTCGATCAGATCGTTCTGACGCTTCTATCGCACCTGGATCGAAGGGCTTTGCGCAAAGTGAAGGCGGCTTTATCGGAGGCCCTTGTTGAGCTTTTCACCCGTCTTGATGACGCTCGGCTTTATCACCGTGACCTCAAGGCCTCCAACATCCTGATCACTCACTGGGACGGCCGCGAAGGCCCGGTCGGGACGATGCTGGTCGACCTCGACGGTCTTCACCATCGCCGTTGGTGGACTGCTCGCCGGCGATGGCAGCCGCTGGTCCGCGTAGCCGCCAGCTTGCGAGATTATCCGGCACTCTGCCGAACCGACTTCGCTCGATTTCTTCAACGATATCTCTCTCGCGTCGGCATTCCGACGGCGAACTGGAAAGCACATTATCGCCGCCTCGCCCGTAATGCGATCGACTACGCTAGACGATCGCAGCTTCGTAAGGCGCATAAGCTCGACGGGTTCACCGGGTCTTAGACCAAACTTCCGTCCGCCAACTCGCAGGTCGTGGCACAGTGAGATATAATCGCCGCGCGAATGTCCCTAGTCATTCTTCATGTGCTGGAGTCAATGAATCCCGACGCAGGATCGGTAGCGGTCTGCCTGGGCGGGTTGCACGATGCGTTGGCATCTCGCGGCCTGCAATCCAAGTCCGTCGCGTCGCTCGCGGACGTAACACATGCTCTCCACGGCGTGGACATCGTTCACATCCACGGTTGGGGCTACGAACTTGCCCATCGAATCGCGGCACTCGCCTTGAGGGCCGGCAAACCGTACGTCGTAAGTCCTCACGGTTCCTTGACATTCGGTCCACACAACAGACCAACGT
This sequence comes from Phycisphaerae bacterium, assembly GCA_020056715.1. Lineage (GTDB taxonomy): Bacteria > Planctomycetota > Phycisphaerae > UBA1845 > UBA1845 > SBAX01. Next base: position 84,943 of record JAGVHG010000040.1, read on the forward strand.
GGAAAAACCGCCTCCGCTTCGTGTGGCGATGTCGTCGGCTGGTTCGCGAGGCCGCATGCGTCATCGCGATCAATCCGCAAGAGGAACACGATCTCAAATCCCGGCGTATCCATCCGCGCATCCGCTTGTTGCCCTATGGATTGAGCTTCGACGAATACACTGGAACCCCATCGGGCAGAGGCGTCCATCCATCCGCGAACCGTTCTCTGTTGATGCTCGGCCCGCTTCATCCGCGCGGCGGGTGCGTCGCGTTGCTCAAGGCGATCGCCGAGATCGGACCGGATGCCAACGGCTGGAATGTTGTCTTGGCCGGCAAGGACAACGGTGAATGGCGGAAGATGCTCGAGTCCGCCGTCCGTCGTAAGAAAAGCGAAGATCGAGTGACCTTCGCCGAAGCCTGCACAGTGGCCCAGCAGCGCGCCCTGCTTGCCGGTGCATCGTTGGTCGCGTCGCCGGGCTTGCACATCGGCCTGTCCGTGTCGATCATGCAGGCCGTGGCGAGCGGAGTTCCGGTGATTGCCTCGACCTGTACCGCTCCACCGGGGCTTGATTGCGCCATCCAGGTGTTTGCACCGCGTCGAGAAGAGCTTCGCGAGGCTCTGCGGTCGGTCTTGAGGATACCCGACGAGTCCCGTCGCGCGATGGGCGAGAAGGCCCGCACCATGGGTCGCGCGGTGTTCGATTGGTCGGTCCTTGCGGATCAATACGTCCAGCTTTACAAGAGCATCGCCTGAACGGATTCGTACACGAACCGCGGGTCGAAATGAACCTCCTACGTTCGTTGTCATAAACCCTTGATGGACCCACACATAGTCTCGCCTGACGACAGCCAAAGGGCGCCCCCGGCCCGGTTCCGGTCACGCGAGTTCTGGCGCCTCGTCGCCCTCACCAGACCCTACCGGTGGTCCTTGATCGCGGGCCTCGTCGCAACGATCGCCTTCGCGGGCCTGCACACCGTGGGAATCAGCGGCGCCTTCCCTGTTTTTCAGGTCTTATTGGAAAAAGAAGACCTGCACGGCTGGCTCAACCGCGCCATTGCGGCTCATCGTCTCGATGTCGACTTCGCGCCTGTTACCGATGCCGACTTCGTTCGTTTCCTGAAGATACCCCATGACAGCCCCTTGCTTGTCGCCGGTGTTCGAGCGGGTGACGATCTCCGCGATGCCCGAGACCGCCCGGTCCAGGAGTTGTTGCGAGAACTTGCCGAGGTTGACGCGGAGACGCCGGTCAACGTACTTGTCGGTGGAGCGTCTGCGCTGCGCGCCGTGGAGCTTCGGCCTCGCCCGGCGGAGCTTCATTTTCGGCTACTTCGCTGGGTCGGATCGGCGCTTCCGCCCGACGCTCCGGACACCAAGCTCCGCACCCTGATCTACATCCTCATGGCCCTGGTTACCGTGGCCGTTGCCTCCAACATCTTCCGTTATGTGGGCGAGACGCTCATCGCCAGAGCGATTTTGCGTACCCTGTTCGACCTCCGCGATAGGCTCTACGTACGCACGTTGCACTTACCGATGTCCTATTTCTCCGGGGCTAAGACCGCGGACTTGGTGACGCGCTTCGTACAGGACATCCAGGAAATCCAGCGCGGTTTAATCACCCTTTTCGGCAAGGCCGTGAGGGAACCGATGAGGGGGGTGTTTCTGATTGCCCTCGCTTTCACCCTCGATTGGCGAGTCACCCTGACGATGGCCGGCGTTGTCCCACTGGCCGTCATTCTGTTCTGGGCCGTCGGTCGAAGCGTGAAGAACGCCAACCGAAAGCTCTTGCAAGCCTACGGGGCCATGATCGGGGCGCTGACCGCGAGTCTGCAAAGTCTTCGCGTGGTTAAGACCTACACCGCCGAGGAGCACGAACGCGCCCGGCTGGACGTCGTCGATCGAAGAATGTTCGAGCAACAACTGCACCTCGCCAAGCTGGACGCCTTCCTAAGCCCCATGATGGAGACGATCGCCGTCCTGACGGGCAGTTTGCTGACCGTCTGGCTGGCGAGCCTGGTCCTTGACCATGCCCTTTCCACTGCGAAGTTCGCCGCCCTCGGTGTGACGCTTTCCATGCTCTTCGATCCGCTTCGCAAGTTGACCGACGTGTATGTCCGCATTCAGCGCTCCACCGCGGGCGCGGAACGTATTTTCCAGGTTCTTGACCATCCCGTGGAATCCGATCTCGCCCCCGGAGACGTCGACGTGGCCCCGCTTGAGAAAGGGCTCGACTTCCTCAACGTCTCCTTCACTTATCCCGGCGCCACGGCGCCGGCGCTTAGCGACGTGACGCTCTCCATCCGCCGCGGCGAGACGGTTGCCATCGTCGGCCCTAACGGCTGCGGCAAGACGACGCTGGTGAGCCTCCTTCCGCGACTGTTCGATCCGGAAAAAGGCGAAGTGCGTTACGACGGCGTCGATATCCGCCGGGCGACGCTAAACAGCCTCCGCCGACAGATCGGTTTTGTGGGTCAGGATGCGGTGATTTTCGAGGGCACGCCGGTGGAGAACATCGCTTATGGCGCCTCGCCGGTCGATCGAGGCCGCGCGGAAGACGCCGCCCGCCGGGCCTACGCCGATGAGTTCATCCGCAACATCCCAGGCGGATATGAGGCCGTCCTCGGCGAACGCGGCTCGACGCTCTCCGGCGGCCAGCGGCAACGGCTCGCCATCGCCCGTGCCATTTACCGCGACGCACCGATCCTCATCTTTGACGAGGCCACCAGTCAGATTGACACCGAGTCCGAGCAGAAGATCCAAACCGCCCTGCGCGAATTCGCCAAGGGCCGCACCACCATCATCATCGCCCACCGCCTCAGCACCATCCAATTCGCCGATCGCATCATCGTCATGGACGCCGGGCGGATCATCGACTCCAGCTCGCATAAGGAACTGTTCGACCGCTGCCCGCTCTATCGCACGCTCTGCGAAACGCAGTTTGTAAACGAGCGTGGAGACTAACGGGCGAAATCAGAGCATCGGGCGCAAGCCCGATGTCAAAACGTGTCCGTAGGCTGGCGCCTACGGCTCAGACGATATCCCCTTGAATCGCGTGCGATCCTTGCCGCATTCGGGACAAACGCCCGAGACATTTCCGGTCAGGCTGTAGCCGCAGCCGACGCATAAGCCACGACGCCGCCGACGCCAACGACGGCAGGGCCCACCCACAAAAGCGGCAGACGGTGCGAGCCCAGTCACGACGGAAAGAAACCAAAGCGGTGCCGCAGTGTTATACACCATTGAGTCCCCCAGAAGACGTCGTGTCATGGTCCCTTTCCGTTCTTCATCGGTCGGAGAACGCCCACAGTAGGAGATTAAATGGCCTCTGTTGTATCTCTCGAACCGAAACCCTCCCATCGCGAAATGTCTTAACGTAGGTATCGAGTGCCCAACGAATAATGGGGTTACAAAGGCAATCATGAGATCGCCTCTTGCGATCCCGATGAATATCCGGCGATCGGCGAGGAGATTGTAACGACGTGCGATAGCCGGACCGGTCGTGCAACTCGGTGGCGCTGCCGCCAGCCGCCATATAAGGAAAGCATCATCGGCACCGCACGATTTTGGAAAGCGCCATTCCCTTAGTATCTTGGCGTACGACAAAGGGATCAACATCAAAAGCAACAGCGACAGACATGCAAGACATTTGTGTAAGGCAATGCGAATCATGTTCACATTTCCGCTAACGACCATGCAATTATACCGCGGGGCTAGCAGTGGGATGCAGTGGGGGGCCTACGCTCGCGCCTGTGCGTAGCCAATGAGTTTGTAGGCCAGTCTCGCGGCGAGGAACTCCGTGACCGCTTGGCCGGGGATGGGCATGACCTCGGTGATGTCCGCACCGACGACGGTCTTCTCCGCCGCGACGAGCCGCAACAGGCCGGTGATTTGGTACCAATCGAGGCCGCCGGGTTCGGGCGTGCCCGTACCCGGAGCGAACGACGGATCGAACCCGTCGATGTCGATCGTGACATAGACGGTGTCTCCCAGGGCGTTGAGCACCCGGTCCACCCAATCATCGTCCGTGTGGCACTGCCGGGCGGTGATCGGTTCGATCTTGCGGCGTTTGAGAAAGCGGTGTTCTTCGAGCGAAATGTTGCGAATACCGACGGGAACGACCGTCGCGCCGAGGTCCACGATGCGACGCATGACGCAGGCGTGGGAGTGATTGGCCCCTTCCCAGGAGTCGCGAAGGTCGAGGTGGGCGTCGATCTGCAGGACCGACAGGTTCTTGTGCTTGGTCATTACGGCACGGACCAGGCCGGAGGTAATGCTATGCTCGCCACCCAGTCCGAATAAGAATTTCCCGTCCCTAACCACGCGCTTTGCGGTCTGGAAGATGTCTTTGTGCATTGCCTCAGGGCCGGACATGTTGGGCACAAGCGGATCGAGGGTGGCCACGCCGGCCTTGTGGCACTCCGCCTCCAGCTCTTCATCGAACAGCTCGACCTGCTGTGACGCGCGAATGATCGCCGCCGGACCCTCACGGGTTCCCGTCTGGAAGCTCGTTGTCGAATCGTAAGGAATGGGCAGAACCGCGAAGCGCGAGCGGGCGTAGTCGCTGTATCTAGCGGGAAGGCCGAGGAAATTATTCGGTTGCGATGTCATGGGAGGAGCGGAAGGGGACCACTGCTGACACAGCAGTGGCACACTGCCGGAAAATAATTACAAATTACGAAGCGCCTATCATCCGTTTCGCTTTCGACTTTCGTTCGCCGCCTTCCGCAAGCCCTCCGTCATCTCCTCCAAGCACGTGAACAACCGCCGGTGGCGGCGTGTCTTGGATCGCACGAGGACGTACTGGGCGATCAACGGAAAGGTGATCGAGGCACACGAATACACCACGACGTTGTTGACGTACGCATCCTTGATCTTTCCCCAGCTTCGGGCCTCGCTCGGCGTCGCTCCGGACAATCCACCCCAGTGCGGGGCGTCGGTGGTCAGTTGCAGGAAGTAGTCGTGCCCGCCCTTGGAGCGATCCATCAGTATCTGGTGGAGCGTGGGTTGAGTCTGCAAATAGAAATTCTTGGGTGATCCGCCGCCGATCTCGACCACGCCGTTGATGTCCGCGTCGCGGACAATGGCCGCTGTCTCGATGACATCGAGCACCGGGTTGAGCATCACCGGCTTGTCGAAAAGATGCGGCACGATGAGGTTCATGCCGATCGACGAATCCCCCGGCGAGGAGGTGTAAATGGGCACGTCGAACTTGGCCGCCGCGGCCACCATCGACTTTTCCGGGTGCGGCGATTTCTCCCACAACATCTTTCCCATGTGATGGTGCAACCGGGCGGTCGAGAACGGCTTAGTGAGATCGAACCCCTGGATCAGTTCGAGCACTTTGTTGTCCGTGGCCATTAGCGTGTCTTCTTCGCCGATGAAAACATCAAAAATGCGGGCGACGCCTTCGTCGGCTAGGGCGTTGTCATCGACGTTGGCGCTGCCCTGCACCATGGGGAAGGCGTAGGCCAAGTGCAGGTCGTGGTACAGGTTGGCGCCCGTGGAGATGATGAAGTCCACGAACCCACGCTCGATCAGAGAACAGATGACCCCGCCGATTCCGATGGGCGTCATCGCCCCGGCGACGGTCAGGGCGACGGTGGCGTCGGCTTCGAGCATCCGCGCGTAGAGCTTGGCCCCTTCTGCCAGCTTGCGGCCGTTGAACCCGCTATGGGAGAAGCAATTGTCGATCAGGTCCGCGACGTTCTCGTTGCCGACAAGCCGCAACGGCTCGATCGCCGGAGCGTTGAGCAAGGCCGCGTGACCGGCGTGCTTGGCGTCTTTTTCACTATGTTGGCAAGGATGCATAACGTCAAACGCCGAAACGCCGAAACGCCGAAACCCATAAGTCTTCAGTCCGCATCATTTCGGCGTTTCGACTTTTCGGCGTTTTTCAGTATGGGATCAACACCGCCGCCGCTACGCACGTGGTCCACAGCCCGTTCTTGTCGCCCTCGATCGTTTGCACGACGGCCTTGGTTTTGACGACCAACCCTTGGGCTTTGTAGATGTTCTTTCGCTCGTTGTAGTCGGCGCTGGGGTCGAGGTCGATTCCCTGGGTCGTGGCCAGCATGGTGGCGGCCATGTCCTCGACATAGTCGCTGCACGCTTTTTGGGTCAAGCCGAAGCCGTGATGCTCGGAGATGTAGCCGTGTTGTTCCTTGTTGGCGGGCAAGGCCAACCCGATGCCCGCGCACGCCAGCCGGTTCGGCTCGTTGGTCCGGCACTCCGCCAGCACGCAGAAAACGATCTCGCCGGCGGCCAACTTAGCCAGCCCCTTCGCCCGTGTTGCGATCCGACAATGCGGCGGATAGATGCTGCTTACGCGGACAAGGTTAAAACCGGCGATGCCGGCGTCGCGCAAGGCCTCTTCAAATGATTGAAGGTTGTTCCGGTGCTTGCCGGTCCCCTTCGTGAAGAACATCTCCTTGGGAACAAGATGCTCATACAATGCCGGACCTCCCCGCTAAAGACCATGCCATCCGTAAACCAGCGGCGGATTGTAGCAAATACACCGGGACCGGCAAGCCCGTTTCCTAGCCCTAGGGTTGGGCGAGTTCCCGGGCGATGACGATCCGTTGGATCTCGCTGGTGCCCTCGTAGATCGAGGTGATCCGGGCGTCGCGGTAGAGTTGTTCGACGCGACATTCACGGACGTAGCCCGCTCCACCGTGGACCTGGACGGCCCGGTAGGCGATGCGGTTGGCGGCCTCGGAGGCGTACAGCTTGGCCATGGAGCTTGCGCTGCGGTTTGTTTCGCCCGCGTCGACCGCGCAAGCCGCCCGCCAGACCAAGGCTTTGGCCGCTTCCAGCTCCACCGCACTGTCCGCGATCATCTCACCGATGGCCTGAAACGAACCGATCGGCCGACCGAATTGCTCCCGCTGCCGCGCATAAGCGACCATCTCGGTGAGACACGCCTTTCCGATCCCCGTCGCTTGTGCCGCGATGCCGATTCGCCCCTGGTTGAGGCTGGCGAGGCACGTTTCCAAACCTTTGCCCAGCTCACCGACGAGATGGTCGACGGGTACGAACACATCGCTGAAGTGGACAACCGCGGTTTCGCTGCCGCGGATACCCATCTTACCGTGAATCTTCGTCCGGGTGATGCCCGGCAGGCGGGCGTCGATCATGAGCGTGCAGTAGTTCTTGTCCAGCGGCAGGCCGGCGAGTCGGACAAGCGTAAACAGCCACCCCGCGCTTAGCCCGTTGGTAACCCACATCTTCTCGCCGTTGATTCTAAAGCCGCCTTCTACCTCGACCGCAGTCGTTTTGACGCTGGAAGCGTCGCTGCCCGCGCCGGCTTCGGAAATGGCAAAGGCCGCAAAGCTTCTCGGATCGCCCCATGCGGAGAGCCATCGGCTTCGCAGCGGCTCACCAACGAATCGGGCGACGATTCCTCCGACCAGGCTGTGAACCGCCAAGGTTACGCCCACCGAGGGCGACCAGACCGACAGCTCATAGATGATCGCGGCGAAGGTCCGGTACGGACAACCCACTCCGCCCAACTCCTCGGGCACTAGTAAGTTGAGGAACCCCATTTCAGACAACTTCGGTAGGATCGCGGCCACGGAGGACTCATCCACGTCGCACGCCCGGTCGAGTGGAAGAAGCTCGGTGCGGGCGAATTCGCTCGCGGTGTGAAGGATCAGAGCTTGGTCTTCACTGAAGATGAAATCGGTTGGGGCAAGCGGCATCGAAGCCGTGAGTATAGGGACTCAATCGGTTCAGTACAACGCAGAGAGGAACAGGCTGTAGACCGTAGACTTCAGGCTATAGGCTCTGGGATCGGGATTACCTGCGGACTACAGCCTTCAGCCTGGAGCCTACCCGTTAGGACGCGTCGGTTGCGTAGGGCAGCGTCCCCAGGAATACGATCTGGCCCGTTACGTGCGGGGGTCTAATCCGGCGGCGACGGCCCGGATAGGTTCCGCTGGAACGCCTCGAAGTCGGCCAGGGTGATGTCCCCCGTTGAATCCGCGTCGAATCGCTCACAATGCCCCAACGGTCGGTCGGTGCCGAAACAGGTCTGAAACGCGGCGAGGTCGAGCAGGTCGACATCGCAGTCATCGTCAGAATCCGGCATAAGCTCGTGGTATCCAAGCTCCCATATATGACGAGCGTCTCCATTGGAACTGTATCCCCCGAGGAGAAGTACGCACTTCCCGGCGAGCGAGTAAACCATCGAATGGTCAATGCGCTGCGAAGGTCCGTTAGTGGCTCGCTGCGACCACGAGTTGCCATCCCACTCCCAAGTATCTCCGAGGTATGGCCACACCCTATCAACGCCACCGAATAGCACCGTCACTCCTCGCTCTTCGTCGAACGCGAGCGCGTGCCCCCAACGGGGCGACGGCCCAGACGTGCTACGAAGCGTCCATTCCTGCCCGTCCCACTCCCAAGTGTCTCCGAGAGGCGACCCGTCAATATCCACTCCGCCAAACAGCACAACTCGGCCGCGACTGCGGTCGTACGCCAGCGCGTGCCCCGCGCGAGGCGGTGGACCATCCGTACTCAAAAGCCGCCATTCCGAACCGTCCCACGTCCACAAATCACTGACAAGTCCGACCTCCTGCCAACCGCTAAACAGGACGGTGACGCCGCGATCGGAATCGAATGTCATCGCCTGTTGGTCGCGCGCGGGCGGGTTCTCGATTGTACGCTCGGTCCAAACTGAGCCGTCCCATTCCCACGTTTCCGACCGGCGGAGGTAATAGTCCTCGTAGGTGTTACCGAATAAGACGGTAACCCCGCGCACTTCATCGAAAACCATTCCAACGCTGTACGGGTATGAGGGACCGTCTTGGGTAACTTTTCTCCACGCGTCACCGTCCCATTCCCAAGTGTTGCCCGAATAGAATACGGTGACGGCGCGCCGGCGATCATACGCTGCGTGGGGCTGACTGGACCACACCTCCCCGAAGTGCGTTTGAATCCAGACCACTCCGTCCCATTCCCATGTATCACCAACGGGATAGACTTTCGCTACTTGGGAACGCGCTCGTCCACCGAACAACACGGTGACGCCTCGCCTGCTGTCATACGCTAGTGCATGATACTCCCGTCCCGTCAGACCGGCGTCGGGACGGGACGTCCAGGAGGAACCGTCCCACTCCCAGGTGCTCTCCATGCCCGAATAGACTCCGCCGTGGGCCAAAGTGACTCCGCGCCGTTCGTCGTAGGCGAGCGCGAAAGAGCGTACATAAAAATCCAATGGAAAAACGCCATCATCTCCCGAAATCCAACTCGCGCCATCCCATTCCCATGTCTTGTAGCCCCAGTAATCGGCGCCTACGAGAACGACCACGCCCCGTTGACTGTCGAAGACCATTCGGTACGGATAACCCGGGTCCGGCGGATCTGCATCAAGCAACGTCCAGCTTCGCCCATCCCATCCCCACATCTGGACTGCCTGCGCACCACCGTTGTCGACTGTTCCGTAGAGAACAGTGATGCCTCGTCGCTGATCGAACGCCAGTTGGACGTCCCATAAACCGGCAGGTCCGTCGGCATCAGCACGTGTCCAACGCGCGCCGTCCCATTCCCACGTATCGCGGGCGGGGGCAGTGTCCGTATAGCCACCGAATAGGACCGTCACGCCGCGTCGGGAATCAAAGCTCATGGCGTGCTCCAATCGCGGCCCCGGACCAGCGGTTGCCCGCAACGTCCACGTTTCGCCGTCCCATTCCCAGGTGTCGTCGAACACCGGCTCACTATAGTGGTGGACACCGCCGTAAAGCACGGTAACCCCGCGGCGGCTGTCGAAGGCCATAGCATGAAGAGAGCGTGCATCCGGCGACGACCGAATCTCCTCCCACGTCACGCAGTCCGCGCAGGGCGACGGGGCGGCAGGCAATATGGCTAGCGATAGCAAGGCAACGGTCCAGATCGCACGCAGATTCCATGTGGCCATAGTATGACTCCTCTGTTCGGCCGAGGTTGCCCAAAAGCAACTATCGGTCCATTAGTACAACACCGGGCACGCAACTTCGACGGAGAAAAAATATAGTTTTTTTGTGGGCGCGAGGCGGGGCAAGCAAGAGCGTGTCTACGGCCTATAGGCTTCAGCCTACAGCCTGTAGCCGAAAACAGCACGACCGACCTGCCAGTTGGGACACGTCGGTTGCGTGAGGCGGCCCCCCCGCTAGGGCCACCATTGTCGATTGTCGCTAGAGCGAGTGCGGTCGGGATGGTTGCTGGCACGGCACTTGCTACAGGGTTCCCTATACGGCCGGAGTGTGCAGAGGGGATGGCTTGCAAACCGGGCCTCGTTTTGAGGCTTGGGTGGCAGGTGCGTGCTGCGCGAACGTCACGCCCGTTGCGACGGGCGCGAGGGTTAACGGGATTCTGCGGAATCGAAATGAGGAGCAAACAGCCATGCCAACGGTATTAGACAAGAAGGCCGACCTCGCCGGTCCGGGGATCGGCGACTACTCGGAGTTGGAAAAGATCCTTCCCCGCGACTACCGGTCGCTGTTGTCGCCGCGGGAAACGCAAAAGGCGATCTTCGCGGTTAAGCAGTACATCGAAGAGAACCTGTGCAAACAATTGAATCTGATGATGGTCTCGGTGCCGCTGATCGTGGACGTGGAGAGCGGGGTCAACGACATGCTGGATCGCGACGGCTCGCGCACCCCCATTCAGTTCCACATCTCCAATGACCGTGACAAACATCCAATCGACGCCCAGGTCGTGCAGGCCGCGACCAAATGGAAGCGCATGGCCCTCAAGCAATTCGGGATGAAAACAGGCGAGGGGCTTTGCACCGACATGCGCGCCGTTCGCAAGGACTACTTCCTCGACCACGATCACAGCGCCTACGTGGACCAGTGGGACTGGGAGCTGGCCGTCGACGAAAAGCAACGTAACCTGAAGTTCCTGACTCAAGTCATCGAGAATATCTGGAAGGTCCTCAAGGGGGCTGAGACGCACGTTCAGAAGCTGTTCCCGCAACTCAAGACGGACAAGTACCGGGATCTTCCGGATAAGCTCACGTTCCTCCACGCCGAAGAGATTCTCGAGCGCTTCCCCGACATGCCACGGAAGGCGCGGGAGACGGCCATCCTGCAGGATCACCCGGCGGTGTTCATCTACGGGATCGGCTGGCCGCTCAAGGACGGGTATCCGCACGAGATGCGGGCCGCCGACTACGACGACTGGGTCACCGAAACCCGATCCGCGGATGGGCGACCCATGCACGGGCTAAACGGCGATATCCTCGTCTGGAACCCGGTCACCAAACGCCGCCATGAATTGACCTCCATGGGCGTCCGCGTCAACGCCGATTCGCTGCAAAAGCAGCTCAAGATGAGCGGTCAGCTCGACTTTCTCAAGTTTCCCTATCACCAGGGCATTGTGAAGAACGAGATTCCGCTGAGCATCGGCGGCGGCATCGGGCAATCGCGCACCTATATGCTCCTCCTCAAGAAGGCGCACCTCGGCGAGGTCAGCGTCACTGTCTGGCCGAAGGTGCTCAAGGAGATGTGCCGCAAGAAAAGCATCCACGTGCTTGAATAATCGCTACAAGCGGTTTGATTGTCGATTGAGGAACGATCGGCGGACTTTACAGAGCCGGAAGCGGCAGCGACCGGATTCTCACGCCCGGGTTGGGTCGGCCTGATTGGAGAGACGGAAGACCAATTTCGCCCCAACCAAAAGGAGAAGGGCAAGGACCACCAATCCCCACTCTCCGACCGTCGGTATCGAAGTGTGCGGACAATCCAACTCGGAACAGGAACCCAGTTTCACCCACTCGCAGGTCGGGCAGTCGCACGCCGCTTGGGTGAGGCCGTCGGTGCAGGCCCCGAAGGGATCGTGGTCACAGCACGCCCCGGTGACGGCGTCGCACGCCACCTGTGCGCAGGTTTCGCCCTTGGTCCACTGCAGATGAGTCCCTGTGCAATCGTCCGGAAGTGAGTCGTCGGTGCAATCTGCGGTGAGAAGATGGCAGCAGGCTCCCGTCTGTCTAATGCCAAGACTGTGACCCCCGCCAGCGGCGATGCCGATGAAATCGGCATTGGGCGCGGGGACGTTCGTCTGACCGTAGCGGTTGTCCCCCCACCCCACGATGGCCCCGTCGGCCTTGAGACCAAGACTGTGACTGTAAGCCCCGCCTGTGGCGATGCCGATGAAATCGGCATTGGGGACAGGGATGCTGGTCTGACCGAATTCGTTGTCTCCCCACGCCACAATGGACCCGTCGGCTTTTAGACCCAAACTGTGCCCACTGCCGGCGGCGACGGCGACGAAACCAGTGTTGGGCGTGGGGACGTTGCATTGCCCATAGTTGTAGCCGCCACATCCCCACGCCACGATGGATCCGTCGGCCCTTAAGCCCAGACTGTGTACCGCGCCCGCGGCGATGGCCACGAACCCCGTGTTGGGCGTGGGGACGTTTGTCTGACCAAAGTCATTCCATCCCCACGCCACGATGGACCCGTCTACCTTAAGCCCGAGACTGTGCCTATAGCCCGCAGAGACGGCGACGAAACCGGTGTTGGGCGCGGGGACGTTGGTTTGACCGAAGTCATTTCTTCCCCACGCCGCGACGGACCCGTTGGCTTTGAGACCCAGACTGTGGAACCCACCTGCCGAGACGGCGATGAAGCCCGTGTTCGGGGCGGGAACGTTGGTCTGACCCTCGTAGTTGCGTCCCCATCCCACGATGGACCCGTCGGCCTTTAGGCCCAGACTGTGATAGTTGCCCGCGGCGACTGCGACGAAGCCCAAGTTGGGTAAGGCAACGTCGTTCTGGCCGTAGTCATTGTATCCCCACGCCACGATGGCACCTTGAGGCGAGTCTCCGCGAGCGATACCCGCCGGGGTCAGTGTCACGCCGACGCAAGCGAGAGCGAGGACGCAAGCCCTGCGAATTGTTCTACGACCACGGCGCGTGTTTTCTCGAATTGCCGGATTCATATGCCCCTCCCAAAGATGGTCGCCGGACGCTCGGCCGTGGCGATCGAAAAGAACGAAGGCCCATTGTACTGTAGCCCGCCCTGCCGGCACAATCCCAAAACCACCTGGCCAAACGCCGAAACGCCGAAATAAAGCTGGTCGTGTCACTCCCGCTCCACGCTCTTATTGGCCCCGCGCTGGCTTGGGGTTCGGATCGGCGCGCGTTACGGTGGTTGGCCGGAATCGACTTCGAGGATGTCGATGTCGAGGCCGCCGAGTTTGGTGATGAGGGGCAGGCTGAGGTCTGCCAGTCCGGCGTTTTTCAGCGACGATACGGCGAAGGCGATGCGGGCCGGGCTGACGTCGGTTTCACGCAGGGCGGCGTCGACGTCGATCCATCGGCCGTCGATGAAAAACTGCGTCCAAAGGTGGTAGCCGAAAATGTCGTCCTGTTTGCCGAAGACGGGGACGTAGGCCAGACCGACCACGACGCGCGAGGGAATTCCGTTTAACCGTCCCAAGGCCGCGAGCAATACGCCGTGCTCGCTACAGTCGCCCTCTTTGGTGCGCGCGACTTCGCTTGCCGTGGCGAAGCCGATGTTGAGGCTCTTGTTCTCCACGTAATTGGTGACGAAGCGGCGGAGCTTGTCGGCGAGGGCGAAAGGCTCCTTCTCGCCGTCGGCGGCCTGTTTGGCCAGCTCTATGAGCTTGGGATCGGCGGTGTTGATCATCAAGTTGCCTTCGACGAACTCCGCCATCGAGGGATCGATTTGACCCTCACCCCTGCCCTCTCCCTGGGAGGGAGAGGGGGTTTTCCGCAGGTGAGCGACTCGTGCGACAACAAGGTCCACCGACTTGTCATTCTTGCCCACGATGCTTTGCATTTCCGTCGTCGGAAGGTCGCCGAGTTCGACGCCGGCGCTCTTCGCCGTGAGCCGATACTTGATCCGCCGAGCGGCGGCCCGGTCGATCTTGCGCTTGGCCGGAATGGTGGAAGTGTTGAAGAACTCCGGCGGGACGAAGTCGCGTAGGGCCGTTGCCTGATCGGTCGTGAGCATTTCGATATCACCCATCCCGGGAATGGGCACCCTGGCCTTGAGCGCCACGCCATTCGCGTCGACCCACGAGGCCATCTCAAACGATCCGACCGGCGACTCTAAGGACACCGTGACCTTCTGCCCTTTGGTCACCTTGGCGCCCAAACGTAGTTCTTCCCAGTCCCCGATGGTGGTGACGGCGTTGACCGAGCCGTCGAGTCGAAGTTCAGGAGCGTAGGTAGCTAGCGTGTACTTGGTTCCCGGTTTGAAACCGCGAAGCATGCTCTCACGGTAGGTGCCCCAGGTCATCAGTGCACCTGTAGGAAAATCGAACGTCTGCGTTTGATCCATCCCATACTGCGAAGTGACGATGGTGACTTTGCCGTCTTTGACCGTGCCCTTGATAGCCGATTTCATCACGGACATGTCCATTTCGGAGCCGAAGGTGACGGGGACGCCCCCGAGCGTCTCGCTGGTATGCTGCGTCATGCCGATTTTGACGGGTTGCTCGGCCCGGCCCAAAACCATGTGAGACGTCACCCCGGTGGTGATGAGGTCGCCGTCGCGGTTCATGGTGGTGTGGGCGTAGCCGACCTTGCCCCCGGCCAAGTAGACCTCCGTCCATTCGTCGCTGAAACGACCTTGGGGCGGATTCTTCGTGTCGATCGGCGCGGCAGCGGCACTAGCCGTGGCCATTGCCGAAATGACAATCATCGGGAAGCGTCGCAATGAGCATTTCATTCGTCAGTACCTTGTCTGTGTGCGTGCAAGACGCCACTGCTCAAGAGCAGCGGCACACATCAAGAGGAGTGGCACAGCTCCACCCCATAGATCGTAACCGGGTTATCGTCCGAACCACTGTCGAATCTTGTAGAGAGTGGTGTCGCGTCCGGCCTTGGCGATGGAGGTCGTCAGGGGGATGTCCTTGGGGCAGACTTTGACGCAGTTTTGGCTGTTGCCGCAATCGACGATGCCGCCCACGCCGGTGAGCACGGCGAGTCGATCGTCGCGCTCGACGCGGGCCGTGGGATGGGCGTTGAAGAGGATGGCCTGGGAGATCGCCGCGGGGCCGATGAAGGTGGAATGGTCGTTGAACTGCGGGCAGGCCTCCACGCAGCAGCCGCAGGTCATGCACCGCGACAGCGGATAGGCCTCGTCCTGCTCCCTCGGCGATATCCTCGGCCCCGGGCCGATGTCGTGATAACCGTCCACCGCGACCCACGCCTTGATCCGCTTGAGAGCGGCGAACATGGGACTGCGATCGACGAACAGGTCGCGCACAACCTTGAATTTGGTCATGGGGCGAAGCTCGATCCCTTCCGGCGAATCGGCGAGGAGCGAATCGACCAGGGCCGAGCACGCCTGGCGGACCCGGCCGTTGATGACCATCGTACACGCCCCGCACACCTCCTCGAGGCAACAGGAATCGTAGGCGACCGGCGTGCTGTGCTCATGCTCCGCGTTAGTCGGGTTGGCCGCGATGCGCTGAAGGACGGTGGTGACGTTCATGCCCGGCTCATAAGGAACCTCGAACGTTTCCCAATGCGAGCCGCCGCGGGGATCGGACTGGCGGAGAACCTTGACGCTGATCTTGCGCCCGTTGCCCTCATGCGAAAGGGTATGTGTCTGGTGGATATGAGTTGTGGCGCTCATCGGGTGTTTACCGTTTGGGTCCTCTTCCATTACCCCCTCGCGCTTTCCGCTTTCCGTTAGCCGCGGAAATGGAGACGACATGCAGGAGGTCAATCGTCTCCGCAGACTCATCCAGCGAATACAGCGTTATCGTGCGACCGCTTGGTGACCGGGCGAGAAATTCAGGATGATGTACGCGCAAACGGCGACCGTTGGTAAGGCGCATGATGAAGGGCTTGAATGGTCTCGCGTCGTACCACTGTTTCAAACCGTCAATGGTCATGCTAATCACTTATCCGCTGACCGCCGCCGCCTGTGGTTTCCGCACCGGCGTTGCTTTAGTCATTTCTTTCCAGGTCTTCTCAATAATCTCCGCCCCCTTTAGACCATAAGTCCGCGGTCGCGGCGGAATCAAGCTCGTGTCCACGTCTTCGTAGGTGATCTCCGGTACGTCGGGTGTATGCTTGGCGATCGTCGTCTTGAGCCAGCGATCGGATTGCTCCTTGAACGCGCGGCACCACTTCTCGGCCTGCTCACGTAGTTTGACGGGGTCATCGGCGCTGGTCGGCGGAATCTCAAACGCCGGCTTGTAATGCGCCCCACGGCACTCATCACGAAGCAACGCCCCTTTCGTAATCACCCGAGCGAGCAGGATCATATCCTCCAATGCGCGGGTGAAGCTGAGATTTTGATTGGTCCAATGGGATTTATCCGACAGGGACACATTCTGGTATCGGTCCGCGAATTCGTCGATCTTGTCCAGGCAGGCTTGGAGGTCCTTGTTGTTTCGCACGACGGTGACACATCGTGTCATCCAGTCACCCAGTTCTTGATGGAGCTTGTAGGGGTTTTCCTCACCCTGGTTGTGAATCAACTGCTCCATCCGCTGCTGATGGAGCATGACGGCGTCGTCGAAGAGCGATGCCGGTTGATCGGCGGCGCTGCCTTTGGCCTGCGATTTCAGCCAGTTTTCGATCGAAGGCGCCACGATCAATCCGGCGAAGATGCAGCTTAGTAGCGAATTGGCCCCCAAGCGGTTGGCCCCGTGGTATTGGTAATCCGCCTCGCCGATCACGAAGATGCCGGGCACGTTGCTTTGCTGATTGCGCGGCGAGCCGAGCACCAGTCCGCCGGTGTTGTCGTCACGCTCATAGTCCACCCATAACCCGCCCATCGAGTAGTGTACGGCCGGGAAGATTTTCATGGGCACTTCGCGGGGGTTGACGCCCCGGAACTTCTCGTAGATTTCGAGGATGCCGTCGAGCTTCTTTTGCACCGTGGGCGGCAACTCGGTAACGTCGAGATAGACGCACATCTGTCCGGCCTCGACGCTCAACCCTTGCGTAACACAGACGTCGAAAATCTCGCGGGTGGCGATGTCGCGGGGCACGAGGTTGCCGTACTTCGGGTAACGCTCTTCGAGGAAGTAATAACGCTCCGCCGCGGGGATGGAGAGCGGGTCGCGCGGGTCTTGCGGCTTTCGCGGGACCCAGACCCGTCCGCCCTCGCCGCGGGCGCTTTCGCTCATCAGGCGAAGCTTATCGGTGCCGGGGATCGCCGTGGGGTGGACCTGGATGAACTCGCCGTTGGCGTAGTTGACCCCGGCCTTGAAGGCCCGGCCTGCGGCACCGCCGGTGCAGATCATGGACATGGTGCTGCGGCCATAGATCAGCCCGCAGCCGCCTGTCGCCAGAACGACCGCGTCCGCCGCCAATGAGCGGATGGTCATGGCGAACATGTCCTGCACCACCGCCCCGCGGCAGTGGCCGTTGCCGTCGAGAATCGGACCGAGGAACTCCCAGTATTCGAACTTCTCGACCAGTCCGTCCGCTTCCCACCGGCGAACCTGCTCGTCGAGGGCGTAAATCAGTTGTTGACCCGTCGTGGCGCCGGCGAAGGCCGTACGCTTGAACAGTGTTCCGCCGAAGCGCCGTTGATCGAGCAAGCCCTCCGGAGTGCGATTGAAAGGGACTCCGAGCCGGTCAAGCAGGTTGACGATCCTCGGACCCCAATCGCACATCTCCTTGACCAGCGGTTGGTGTTGAAGGAAATCGCCGCCGTAGACGGAGTCGTCGAGGTGCAACCATTCGCTATCGCCCTCTTGCCGCGTCAGATCGTTGACGGAGTTGATCCCGCCTTGGGCGCATACGCTATGCGATCTTTTCACCGGGACCATGCTGATGAGGTAGACGTGGACGCCGGCCTCGGCGAGCTTCATGGTCGCGGAGAGTCCCGCAAGCCCGCCTCCCACGACGATTACGTGTTGTTTCTTCGCCATGATTCTGTGGGACCGACTTTTCAGCCGGTCAACAATCTCACCGATCGCGCGTCGCCGCGGTCACCGAGTGCCCCGTTTTCTGCGCCGTACCTTCCGTCACGTTCAAGGCTCGAAACCCGTTCAACGCTCCCAAGCCCGCCAACGATAGCACTATACCGAGGGCAGCGCAAACGTACCCGGCAGCTTGTTGCGATCGCGGGCGGATGGTGATGCCCCAGGTAATCAACGAGGTCCAAATTCCGTTGGCCAGGTGATAGACGGCGGAGAGAACGCCGATGGCGTAAATCGGAGCGATCCACCAGGCGGCCTGGATCGTCGCCGCCGTGGTCGTTGCAGCCAAAGCTCCGCCCGATTCGTCGTACAGGCGGAAACGGCCCCCCCCCGCCCATTCGCCGAACCAGTGCATCTGCCATACATGGTAGAAGATAAACACGAATGCGATGATGCCGGTCGCACGTTGGAGCATGTAGCGGATGTTGCTCCCGTAACGGTATTGTTGGGCGTTGGATTGACACGTGAAGATGATCACAAAGCCGAGCAAGGCATGAAACAGAAGGGGAAGGAAGATCCCCACGATCTCGACCGGCGCCAGCAGCGGGCCGAGGGAGTGGATACGCTCGACCGACCGTTGAAACTCCGACCCCACGGGTCCGGGGGCGAGCACCATCGCGTTGATCGACAGGTGGACGACGAGGAAGACGCCGACCGGCACCAGCCCGGTGAGCGAGTGCAGGCGTCGAATCAGAAAGTAGTACTTATCGGCAGGCGATTCCGCCGCTTGGTGCTCGTGCTCAGCCACGAACGCCTCCCATTTCCCGACCTGCTCACCGACACGGTCATGTCGGTCGAACGGGCCTCAATCATCAAGGGCGCGGATTATAGTAACCAAGAATGTCAACGCAAGCCCAGGTTGAGCGGGGTGCGGTGGTGGGTTACCCGACCGCAATCTGCACCACGAGTAGGACCATTGCTGCGGCGGCGCTGCCCAGCGCGCATCCAAATAAGAATCCACCGGGTGTGAACGGCGATTGCTTTTGTTTTCGCTGCCGCATCGGCTGGAACGACGCCCGCAGCGGACGAATGACGGAATCCCGCCGCGGCTCATCGGCGACTTCGACGGCGGTGGATCGTTCATCGGTCTGGTCCGGCGGTGCATTCTCGCGGGCCGTACCGGCTGCGATCAACGGTAGTTCAAGTTGTCGCTGGGTCGGCGCGTCCTGATCTTCGCTGATGAACGCGGCCGAGGGGAGGAACTCGCTGCGGCCGCGAATCGGAATATACCGCTCGGGCCGACCGGAGTCGGGATCGGGATAGAGATACTCGTCAATCATTTGCTGGGCGTACATTCGCGTGACCCGATTCAGGTCGCGTGTCCGTCGCGCTTTGCCCGCAAGTCCGTTGTATCGCGTGTCTTCCATGGATCGACCTCCGTGCCGATTCGGCATGTTGAACTTCCCCGACAACACCTGGATTATATCGTCCCGGCGGATGAAAAACGACAAGGGAAACCGGTACCACGAATCGCAAAAGTGAAACTGGGCTATCTGGGCCACTCGTGTCTGGCTGTAGACTTTGACCATGCCGTTCCCGGATCGTACGATCGTCGGTACGGGGAGATGTATGGATTTAGAACGGATCGAGCGGGCGGTGAGGGAAATCCTCCTCGCGATCGGCGAGAACGTCGATCGCGAGGGGCTGCGAGGTACGCCGAACCGGGTCGCGCGGATGTACCAAGAGCTTTTCAACGGCCTCTGTAAGGAGCCGGCGGAGAACCTCACCACGGCCTTCACCGAGGTCTACGACGAGCTTGTGGTACTGCGTGACATTTCGTTCAACTCCATGTGCGAGCATCATCTGATGCCCTTCGAGGGCAAGGCTCATGTTGCCTACCTACCGGATGGCCAAGTGATCGGAATCTCCAAGCTCGCCCGCGTGGTGGACGATTTCGCCCATCGGCCTCAGGTGCAGGAGCGACTCACTTCACAGATCGCCGATCTGCTAATGGAGAAGCTCCTGGCCAAAGGCGTCGCGGTGGTGATCCACGCAACGCACACCTGCATGACCTGCCGCGGGATCAAGAAGTCCGGCAGCATCATGGTTACTTCCGCGGTGCGCGGACTCTGCAAGAGCGACGCCCGCACCCGCAGCGAAGTGATGTCGTTGTTGCACAGCTAGAATCGAAGTCTACTGACGCTCGTTCAGTCCCGCCTCGCGGAGGATTCCGCTCGCCGTGGCCCAGGTGAGCCAGTTCTCGCACCAATAAACCAAATTCTTCCATCGTCCATAAGGGGCGTAAACCCGTTCGATTTGCTTGTTCGTCGGTCTGCGGCCGTTGGTGTGCAATTGGGACACGTGGGCGACCGTGGCGCTGTCGATGGAGAGCCGGTCATGGCGCCCGAGGAATCCCAGCAGATAATGCGCGCTCGACGGGCCGATGCCATGAATGGAGCGTAACAGTGCCAAGAGATCGTCACTGCTAACGGCGGGGTCTGCTGCCATCGTGTCGAGTGATTCCGGGGCGAATCGGCCATCACATACCGCGTGACAGAAGGCGAGGATCGATTCCGTACGATAGCCGAGACGACAGACCTCGTTGAGATACCGTTCGCCGGCGCGGAGGATTTCGCGCGGGCTAGGCCAGGCGGTCAGGTTGCGGAAGTGCGGCATGTACGGGCCGAGCTGCGCGATACGATTGATCATTTTCACCGCTTGCGTCCAATTCACGTTCGTCGCGCAGAGCGCCTTGATGATGTTCTCCGTCATCGAGGCCGAGCGAATCAGGCGACCTCCGCCGATCCGCGGGATCGCGCTGAGTCGTGGATGCTGGGCGCATAACTCGTAGAACTCGGACAGGTCGCGATCCAACCCCAGGGTCACCCGGAGACGATCGCCAGTCCGCTGAAGTACGCCGTCGTCGAGGTCACCGCCATCCACCGTTACCGCGAGCTTGGGTGCTCGGCGACCGTGGTCATTCTCGACGACCGAGACGCGATAGGGACGATCTCCGTTATATTCAATGGTCTGGAAGCATCGTCCCCCTTCGGACCAGTTCATCGGAGCGCATTCATGCCAGCCGTGGCTAAGCACCGTCGCCTTCAGCGAAAACCCTGGAGGCACTTTCAATTTTAACGATCCTGCATTCATCACGGCGCACTCCTGTATCGTTTGCACATCTCGTAGGTTCGGCGAGAGTTAGGGTAGTTGCAACTGCCCTATCACCCGCCGACCGCAAAGGCGGCCCCTCAAGAAGGACACGCAACATGTCAGTAATTCTGTCAAATGTACATAAGCTCACGCGCCACATAGACTTGTGTTATGTTTCTCGAATCATACAAGATATAGTGTTTTTGTTTGACAACCGCCGATAAGTAGTGTACAATTGTGTTTGCCCTTAAAGATGCTGCTCAGTAGCCAAGGGCCGCAGAGTCTGGCCTATGCGGCGATTTTCCTGCAAGTGGTTCGAGGTGGGTTGAGCAGGTGGCGTTAGGGCTGTTTGTCAGACGGGTGTGAACGAAACACAATCATTTGCCCGGCGAAAACGCCGGTGGAGGCGTGGCGGCTTTATGGCGGAAGCGGTGATATCGGGATGCGGTTTGTGTGTTACGGATGACACGCGGAAGTCGAATCTTGGGTTCTCTGAAAACGCGCAGCGAGTCCTTCGGGCGCGGTATCTAAAGAAGGACGAGCAGGGTCGTCATACGGAAACGGCCACGGAATTGTTTCGGCGGGTTGCTAGGGCGGTTGCCGAAGCCGAAACGTCGTATAGCGCCGATCCGGCGATTCGCAGCGAGTGGGAGGCCCGCTTTTATGAGCTGATGGTGAGCCGACGGTTCATGCCCAACAGCCCGACGTTGATGAACGCCGGGCGGGAGATGGGCATGTTGAGCGCTTGTTTTGTGCTCCCGGTCCGCGACAGCATCGGCGAGATTTTCGACTCCATCAAGCACACCGCCCTTATCCAGAAAGCCGGTGGCGGAACCGGCTTCGCTTTCGACGAGCTACGCCCCACCGGCGATTATATTAGTAGTTCCGGCGGGACCACCAGCGGTCCGATCTCCTTCTGGCGGGCCTTCAGCGAGGCGACCAACGCCATCCAACAAGGCGCGTTCCGCCGTGGGGCCAACATGGGGATGATGAACATTCATCACCCCGATATCTTAAAGTTCCTCCACGCCAAGGAGGATCTCACTCAATTCACGAATTACAACATCTCCGTGAAGGTGAACGACGAGTGGATGGAGGCGTTTCTCAAGGAGCCGAATGGTCCGCACGTGGTGAAGAACCCGCGAACAGGTCGGACGTATTTGCTGCCCAAGGCCCTGAACATCTGGAAAGACGACCTTCGGTCGCTCACCGAGATCAAAGCCGGCGAGTTGATTCCGGCCGGCGAGTTCTACTCGCGTCAAGACATCTGGGACATCATCCTGAAGAACGCCCACCGTACCGGCGAACCCGGCGTGGTCTATATCGACCGGATCAACGAGTTCAACCCCACCCCGCACATCGGTCGGATCGAGGCGACGAACCCCTGCGGCGAGCAGCCGCTCTTGCCGTATGAAGCGTGTAACCTCGGCAGCATCAACCTGGCCGAGTTTGTTCACGAGGATCCAAGGAGCGCGGCAACCGTCGACTGGGACGCCCTGCGGGAAACCATTCACGAAAGCACGCGGTACCTCGACGACATCATTGACGTCAACAAATATCCCCTTGCGGAGATCGACGCGATTTGCAAGGCCAATCGCAAGATCGGCCTGGGAGTCATGGGCTTCGCCGACGCCCTTTACAAACTGGGCGTGGCCTATGACAGCGCCGAGGGCGTGGAATGGGGCGAACGTTTCATGAAGTTCGTGGACGACGAGTCGCACCATTACAGCGAAAAACTAGCCAAAGAGCGGGGTGCGTTTCCGAACTGGAAGGGGAGCATTTACGACACGAAATATCACCGTCCGATGCGCAATGCGACGTGTACCACGGTGGCGCCGACCGGGACGATCAGCATCATTGCCGGTTGCACCGGCGGCATTGAGCCGCTCTACAGTCTGGCCTTTTTCCGCAACGTGCTGAAGGGCCAGAACGAGGGGCAAGCCCCCATGGTCGAAATAAATCCGATCTTTGAGGCCGTTGCGCGGCGGGAAGGTTTCCTTAGCGAGGGTTTGATGGAGCGGGTTGCCACGGAGGGCACCCTCGCTAATGCTGCGGACGTATCGGATGAGGTCAAGCGTGTGTTTGTGTGCGCGCATGACGTGGCCCCGGCGTGGCACATGCGGATGCAAGCCGCTTTCCAAAAACATTGCGATGCGTCGATTTCCAAGACCATCAACTTCCCCGAGACGGCGACGGTTGAGGACGTGTCGGTTATCTATCGCCTGGCATACGACATGCGCTGCAAGGGTGTGACCGTCTATCGCAACGGGTGCCGCCAGCATCAGCCGATGGCGCTCAAGAGTAGCGATAAAGTGCATGCGGCCGCGACCGCCGTGGTCGAAGAGATCGAAGCGGCGGAGCACAAGCCGCTCGAGCCGGCAACCTTGCCGGAAATCAGCAGCGGTATTCGCGTCCGGCAGCTTACTCCCTTCGGCAACATGCACATCAACATCACCGTGGATGCGCGGACGGATCGGGAGATGGAAGTGTTCGCCCAGCTTGGAAAAGGCGGCGACCTGGCCAATAGCGATCTGGAGGCGATCTGCCGCATGATCAGCTTGTGGTTACGTTCCGGCGGCACGCTGAAACATGTCGTCGATCAACTTCACTCGATTGGATCCTGCCTGCAAGTTTCAACCAAAGAAGGCAAGATCATGAGCCTTGGCGACGGGTTGGCCCGTGGTCTGAAACGCTATTTGGAGGCCAAGCGAGAGTGTGGTCTCAAGCCTTTGCTCTTGGGCGAAGCGACTATCGACGCTTCGGGTCGACCGCACCGGATCAAGGGAAAGGGGTCAAATGGGAACGGAAACGGCCACGGTAATGGTCACCGGGTAGGCGATACCGCGGTTGAGGTTGTGGTGGAACGGCTCGGCAACCCAGCGCCGTCACGATTCGAGGCTCACGGAATACAGTGGCAGCAAACGCAATATAAGGTACGCTGCCCAGATTGCCAGGGTGAGCTTAGGTTTAGCGAAGGATGCATGACATGCGATGGGTGTGGGTTCTCTAAATGTTAACAACAATGTAATGTCCGGTAAGATTGTTATTTTTATGCAGATTTTCTTGTTGGAACGGGTATAATTGTGTTGACAAACGAAAGCTCGCACGTACATTCTGCCGATAGAAATGGCGCGTGGGTACGAAGCACCACCCATTGAACAAAGCGCGAATTCGGACGTAGAGAAGATTATCTGGGAGGTCGACGCAACGGTCGAGAATAACGAGTAGTATCAGGCTTCTTTCCCCTCCGGAAAGCACCGTTTCGCCTTCGGGTGAGCGGTGCTTTCTTTTTTACGACCATTTTCGCGGAATCTCCGCTTTTTGGCCGTATCACCCCCTGTTGCATGCTGGCGGTTCGCCGTTATACTGGCTTGGCTCAGGCTTGGTTACGTTCGCGTAAGCAGGTAGGATGTAAGGCAAGAAATGTTGGTCTCGACAGTGGGAGGACGCGATGTCCGTCCGGATTAAACTCAAAAAAGTGGGTCGCCGACACCGTCCGTCGTATCGGTTGACGGCCGTCGATCGTCGACGCTCGCGCGACAGTAAAGTCATCGAGGAACTCGGGAGCTATAATCCCGTGCATCCTCGTGAAGACCAGCAAGTCGCTCTCAATCGCGAGCGGATCGAGTACTGGCTCGGCGTCGGGGCGCTGCCCACCGACACGGTGCGGCGGCTGTTGCAGAAGGCTGGAATCATTGGGGAGTCAGCGTAGAGTTGGGTAGCAACCGTCATGCGGATCGATGTATTGACACTCTTCCCGGAGGTGTTCGAGCCGTACGTTGCGTCCAGCATCGTCGGCCGGGCCGTTGCGCAGGGGATTGTCTCGATCCGGTGTACGAGCTTCCGCGACTTCGCCAGTGACCGACATCGCAGCGTAGACGACCGCCCGTTCGGCGGCGGGCCGGGCATGGTGCTCATGTGCGGCCCGGTGTTTGACGCACTGGAGCACGTCGAGGCGCAAAGCGAAACGAAACCCCTTCGGATTCTCCTGACCCCCCAAGGCGAGAAGCTAACACAAAGCGTGGTCGCGGAGCTTGCCAAAGCGCCGCGGTTGGTGCTATTGTGCGGGCATTACGAGGGGTTTGACGAGCGGATCCGCACCGGGATCGCGGCGCGAGAGATTTCGATCGGGGATTATGTCCTGTCCGGCGGCGAGCCGGCGGCGATGGTTTTGATCGACGCGGTGGTGCGTCTGCTGCCTGGGGCGTTGGGCGACGAAGCTTCGGCGGCGGATGAATCGTTTACTGCCGGGACGCTGGAGTATCCGCAGTTCACTCGGCCTCGCGAGTTTCGCGGCATGGAAGTCCCGGAGGTGTTGTTGTCCGGCGATCACGGCAAGATCGCCGCGTGGCGGCGAGAGCAATCGCTGGAACGTACGTTGGAGCGCCGGCCTGATTTGCTCGAGGCGCGGCAGTACATGGCCTTAGATTAATTTCGTAGAACGTGGAGTGGTGCGATGAGTCAGCAATTGATGAACCTAGTGGAGAAGCCGTATTTGAAGGCCTCACCGCCCGAGTTCCACGTCGGCGACACGGTGGATGTGCAGTGTCGGATCGTGGAGGGCGAGAAGGAGCGTATTCAGATATTCAACGGAATTGTCATCGCCCATCAGGGGCGGGGGATCAACGAAACCTTCACCGTCCGGCGGATCGTGGGCAACGAAGGCGTGGAGCGAAAGTATTTGGTCCATTCGCCGGGCGTGGTGGATATAAAAGTACGGCGCCGCGGACGGGTGCGTCGTGCGAAGCTGTACTACCTCCGCCAAAGGATCGGAAAGGCCCGCAAGCTGCGTGAACTTCGCATCCATCACAAGAAGGCTGCGGAACCTGCTGTCTTGGCGACGTCGGCCGTCTAGCGGGCACCTCGCGTTGGGTCGCCAAGGCGAGCGGGCCGCAGCCCGGTATCTGCGGCGACGCCGCTATCGCATCCTCGTCCGTAACTACCGATGCATTGCAGGTGAGATTGACCTCATCGCGTCGCAAGCGGCTACCATCGTTTTCGTCGAAGTGAAGACGCGCCAACCGGACGAAGGTCAGGGCGACCGGTTGCCCGTACACAGCGAACAACGCGGTCGAATCGGGCGAGCGGCCCGATACTTTATGACCCACCCCGCGGCGGCCGATCGTCCTTACCGATTCGATGTCATCTCTGTGGCATTCTCAAGCCACGGAAAACCGCAGATTGAACACTATGAGGATGCATTTCAACCGGGTCGTTCCTAACTCCGTGCATCCCGCTCCCTGCTGAGTACCCATTGATGTCGTAGGGATGTGCAGATATGATCGTAGAATATGAACCCTGAAACTCTACGTGAACAGGTTCGCAAGCGGCCATTCGAGGCATTTCGTGTCTATCTGTCCGATGGATCGCACTATGACATTCGCCATCCCGAGATGATCGCTATTACCCGCCGCGACGTGGCCATCGCCATCGGTCCGGGCAATGACGAACTTCCCGATAGACTCGCAACGTGTGATCCCCTACACATCGTGCGGGTCGAACCCCTCAACGGAAGGGCCGCTCGGCAGCAACATTCACGGCGCAAATAAGGCGCGTATATGCGGTTCAACGAATTGTACAATGTGTTGCACAAGGTTCCGTTTAGCCCTTTTCGGATTCAATTTACAAACGGGCAATCGTATGTGATCCGGCATCCCGACTTTGCTTGGTTGAAACGCACAAGCATCCTCATCGGCTTGGCTTCCGGCCACGATGACATCCCAGATGACCACACCGAGTGCGACCTTCTCCATGTAGTGGCCATTGAACCCGCGAATGGATCGCGACGCCGCAACGGGGCACGCCCAAAGAAACGTCCACGTTAGTCTGTCCAGGAATACGCCACGTCGGAAACAGCGATGGGTCTGATCGACTCTCATGCTCACCTGACGTACCCGGAGTTCGAGGGGCGGATGGAGGACGTGCTTACGCGTTGCACTGAGGCCTGTGTCGACCGGGTCATCACCATCGGAACAAGCCTGTCCGATGCGCGGAAGGCGATCGAGTTAGCGGAGCGATACCCAACTCGCATCCATACCGCAGTCGGTTTCCACCCCCATGAGGCTGACAAGGTTACCGAAGCTGATATCGCGGCGATGGCCGACCTGTGGGATCACGGACAGGTCGTAGCGTTCGGCGAGATGGGGCTGGATTACCATTACGATTTAGCCGATCGCGGGAACCAGAAAAGAGTGTTTGTCCGGCAACTCGAGCTTGCGTTGGGCCGTGGGAAACCGCTCATCATTCACTGCCGCGAGGCCCTCGAAGACGCAGTCCCGATGCTTGTTGAATACGGGTTTGCGAATCAATCGGTGGTTTTCCATTGCTTCACGGGAACGAAAGCGGAGGCCGACCGAATCGCCCAACAGGGGTGGAGAATCTCGTTCACGGGTATCGTCACCTTCCCCAAGTCCGGCGAATTGCAGGAGATCGCCAAGAGGTACCCATTGGATCAATTGATGGTGGAGACGGACTCGCCGTATCTCTCGCCGGTACCGGTGCGCGGGCGTCGTCCGAATGAGCCGGCGCACGTCGCGCATGTCGCACGGTTCCTGGCCGACCTACGCGATGTTCCGTATCCGGAACTGGTCGAACAGACGTCCGCGAATACGAAGCTCTTCTTCGGTCTGCGGTAGCGACGGCTACGTTATCAAATGTTCTCGACGAACAGGGCCTTGCCGCGTTGGGTGCGCATGTTGGTTCGAACGGCCTCGGCCACGCGGTCCGCGTCGTCGATGCCCTCGATCACCACCAGCCGATCGGACACGTCGGTCGAGAGCAACGACACCGTCCCCAACCCGAATACGCGATCGATCAGCGTCTTTTCCAATCGAACGTCATCGACGCGGATCAGTTCGGTCTGGTCAATCGTCTGACTGAGGATGCCGCGCTCGATGAAGAGCCGTTGCGAGGTCAGTCGGTAGCGACGACTGATAATGCGTAGAAAAACGGGAATAATGAAGATCAACCCGGAAACGAAGACACCGCCCAGAACTATCCAGATCACCCCTGGCAATTCGAACCACTTTCTGGCGGATGCGAGCCAACCGATCAGGGCTGCGAAGAGAACATTGGCGACGATCCACAAACTAACCCGACCGGCGTAATGCTTCCAGCTTGTTCGCCCGGTCCACAATTCGGTTTCCGGTGGTCCGGGCTGGGCGGTTGCTGCCGCGCCGGCTTCCGGTGCGAGCTTCGATGATGGGGTTTCTGAAGGGATTACGGTTTCCATGCGATCACTCCTCTGGGCTGGAAAGATCATAGCGGATCAAGCGTGGGCTTGCACCATACTGGTTACTTTGCTCGACCGGTGGGGTAGGATGCCTCCGATGATCGTCACCATCGATGGACCGGCCGGGTCGGGGAAGTCCACAGCCGCCCGAAAGCTCGCGGCCCGGTTAGAGATCGCCTACCTCGACACCGGGGCCATGTACCGCGCGATCGCCCACGAAGCTCTGCAGAGGGGCATCGATTTCAGCAACGAGCAAGCCGTCCTCGAGGTCGCCCGGTCCATCCGCCTCGAACTGGACTGCGGACCCACACACACCCGTGTCCGCGTTAATGGCCACGACGTGAGCGAGGTGATCCGAACCATGGCCGTGAACGCCGTAATGTCGCAGGTTGCTCGGAATCAAGCCGTCCGCAAACTTCTTGTTGAGGACCAACGTCGGGTCGGCGAGCGCCTTGGTTCGTTCGTCACCGAAGGCCGCGACCAGGGTAGCGTGGTCTTCCCCAAGGCTGACATCAAGTTTGTGCTCCAAGCAACACTACAACGTCGGAGCGAACGGCGTTACCAAGAGCTTGCCGCCGACGGCGAGAGCGTACAAATTACAGAGGTGATGGATAATCTTGCCGCACGCGACCAAGTCGACGCCAAGCAATGGGAGCCGTTGCTCACCTCGGATGCCGTGATCGTTATTGATACCACACAGATGACCATCATCGAAGTTGTGGATCTTATGGAAGAATGTCTGCGGGCTTCGTTACACCGCTAAGCCGTCGTCTGCCTACCACCGCGAACCGCAATCATTGGTCGGTATTCTGTGTACAAGTTCTCATGCGCGCGTAGGTATGCGTGCGATTTGACCGAAAATAGGGATGTGGATACCGTAGAATGGGCGGAAAGCGTGGTTTTTCTAGGACGTTCACACCCACTCCGTGCCAGGCATGTTCGTTGGGAAGTCGTTGATGCCCAGTTTTAGTTACAAGGCGGTTAGCAACGCTGGAAAACACGTCGCGGGTGTGTTGACGGCGGAGAACTACCTCGTCGCCCTGCGCATGCTGGATGAACAAGCACTCTACCCCATCCACGTGGCCGAAGGGGTGGAGGCGGGCGGGCTGTCGTTCGGTCGTCGGCGAAGGGTTAAGTCGTCGCACCTGACTACCTTTTATAGCCAACTGGCCGATCTGTTGAAGGCCGGCGTGCCCATGATGCGGGCATTGGATGTGCTGTCCGGCCAGGGTTCGCAGGGCGCTATGGCGATGATGGTCAAGGAGTTGCGCGAGGACGTGGCCGGTGGTATGTCGCTGGGCGACGCCATGGCGAAACATCCCCGCGTCTTCTCGCCGTTGCACTCCTCCATGACCCGTGCGGGCGAGCAGGGCGGCTTCCTCGAAGACGTGTTGCACCGCATCGCCATCTTCTGCGAAAAGCAGGATGAGCTACGCAACAAGGTAGTGGGGGCGATGATCTACCCCGCGATCCTGGTCCTAGCGGGGAGCGGCGTGGTGTTGTTGCTGCTCACGGTGGTGGTGCCCAAGCTCCGGGAGCATCTGCGGCCGGAGACTTTCAACGTTCTGACGAAGGCGGTGTTTGGGCTTTGCGATCTGCTACGCGACCACTGGATGGCCTTGCTTATGCTCGCGTTCGCGATTCTCTTCGGGTTAACGACGTGGGTGAAGACGGCGGCCGGTCGTCGAGTATACGAGCGTTTCAAGCTCCGTGCCCCGGTGATGGGCAAGATCGTGACCATGGTCGCCATCTGCCGGTTCTGTCGGATTCTCGGAACGATGCTGCACAACGGCGTGCCGATCCTCCAAGCCTTGAAGATTTCCAAGGACTCCGCCGGCAACAGCATTCTCGCCAAGGCGATAGAGGAGGCGGCGGACAGCGTGAAGAAAGGGGCGGCCCTCTCGGCGCCGCTGCGGGAGTCGGGGCTTTTCCCG
Source organism: Phycisphaerae bacterium (assembly GCA_020056715.1). Taxonomy (GTDB): domain Bacteria; phylum Planctomycetota; class Phycisphaerae; order UBA1845; family UBA1845; genus SBAX01. Next base: position 115,074 of record JAGVHG010000040.1, read on the forward strand.
CTGACCGTTCTGGACATGATCGCGGTGGCGGAGGAGAGCAATAATCTAGAGACGGTGCTGGTGCAGATTGCGGATACGAACGAGGCCCGGACGGCACGAGCGATCGACCTGGGCGTGCGGGTCCTCGAACCGGTGTTGTTGGTGATGATGGCCATGGTGGTGTTTTGCATCGCGGTGGCGTTGCTGCTGCCCATCTTGACGATGGGATCCGCGGTGAGATGAGATCAGGCTATAGGTTGTAGGCTGTAGGCATTAGGCAATACTTGAGAGGAACAGTTCTATGCGAAGAAAAGTGTATCGAAGGCGATCGGCGTTTACGTTGATCGAGGTGTTGCTGGTGGCGGGCATCCTGGCGGTGCTGGCGGCCTTTATTGTCCCGAACCTGTTCGGACAGGCAACCAAGGCGAAGATCGACATCGCCAAGGCGGCGGTGCTGCGCAACGGCTCTATTGCCAAGGCGTTGGATATGTACAAGTTCGACATGGTCAAATTCCCTGAAACGAACGAGGGGCTGGCGGCCCTTTTCCAGCCCAAGGAAAAAAAGAAGGACGAAGAGCGCTACAACGGGCCGTACATGGAAGGGGTCTTCGAGCAACTCAAGGATCCGTGGGGCAACCCCTATGAGTATCGCTCCCCCGGGGAGATCAACGAGGACTTCTACGACCTGTGGAGCCGAGGCCCGGATGGCAAGGACGACGGCGGCAAGGAAGGAAGCGACGACATCGTGAACTGGGTTAGGAAGTAGGAGTATGACGTGGATTGTCAATTGCCAATTGCCGATTGCCAATTAAAAAACGCAAGTCCACGCGCGTTCCTATTTGGCAATTGGCCCGCCTTCGGCGGGGCAATTGGCAATGACATGCCGCAAAAGTCGCCCGCCTTCACGCTCTTGGAAGTGACGTTGGCGATCGGGCTGCTGGTCGTCATCAGCGCCATCGCCATCCCCAATTTTGTTGGTCAAATCGAGCGCGAGGAATTGCCGGGTTCGGGGCGACAGCTTCGCTCGTTGCTGGCCCTGGCCCGGGCGAACGCCTCGTTCGAGGGGAAGCGCTATCGGATCCGTTTTCCCAAGGAGAAGGAGAAGGAGAAAGACGCACTGGGGGGCGATCAGCAACCGCTGATCGAGCGTGAGGATGATCCCATTCGCAACCCGGAGGTGTTCCACGAAGTGACGGCCCCCTGGGCCTTCGGAAAAACGCTGTTGGGGAAGGTGTGGTGCGTGGAGGTACGGCTGGGGCGGCCTACCATCGAGGACCTTCGCGTGCGGCGCGAGAAGATTACGGAGGTCTCGGACGAACTGCTTCGCTCTCCGGAGAATTTTGAACCGGAATACCCACCATTGTACATCGAGCCGGACGGCAGCTCCGAGTGGGCGACGTTTACACTGACCAACGCGCCGCGGGGCACGAAAATCGACGAATTGGAAGACCACCCGCGTATCGACCTGATTGTGGAAGGGACGACGGGTTTGGCATGGATGCAGCGTCCGTTCTACGACGAGGAGTTGGACCTGTTCGAGGAGAAGGGTTGGCCGGCGGTGCTGCGCCAGGACTTCCTCGATCCGCGGGTGCTGACTGAAAACGACGTTCTCGAACTGCGTGAGATTACGATCCGGCCATGAAAGCGAGTCGACGCGGATATGTTCTTCTCGAGACCGTCATCGCCACGGGCCTACTGATCGTGGGGCTGGCGGTGCTCGGAGGGCAGATTCAGGACTCGGACACGGCGATTCGGAATATGCGTCTACGTCTTCGGGCCATGACGCTCGCTGAGCAGCAGCTCGCCGAGTTGGATCTCGGGTTGGTCGAGCTGGACTCGGTAGACGAGGTGCAGGAAGGTGACTTCGGGCCTCGCTATCCGGACTTCGGCTGGCGATTGATCACTGAGCCTACGGCGATCGAGGGTTTGTACCGCTTCACCGTGGAAGTTCTTTACCTTGTGCGCATGGACGCCTACCAAGAGGATGATTTCGACTACCAGGCGGCGGATACGCTTTTCACCACTTATGCCTTTCGCCCCGCGCCGCAGTCGCTCGATCTGGGTACGGACTTCGGACTGAAAGACGACCAACTTGAGAAAGTCAGTCAAAAGCTCAGCGATGCCGGCGTTCCCGGCTTGACCGCGCAATCCTTCGATCCCGCGATCCTTGCCAAATTGGACTTCGAGCAGATGGTCCAAGTTCTTCCGGTGATCCTCGACGCGCTTGGAATGGAACTCGGCGATCTGAAGGCGTTGATCCCGCCAGAAGTCCTGGAGGAGCTTAAGAAGAGCGGCATCCTCGACGAATTGGACGGGGCCAAAAAGCCCGAGGGGGAGGGCGGTTGAGGAACCGAACAACGATGCAACATCGCCCCTTTACGCAACGACGCGGCGTGACACTGCTGGAAATCCTCCTGGCTATGAGTCTCCTGGTGACGCTCACCTCGATGACCTACTGGTTCTATTCATCGTCGATGGAGACGAATCAGAGGGGGACGATGGAAGCGGACAAGCTGCGGCTGGCGCGGGTGGTGTTGGACCGCATTACGACGGAGATTCGACAGGCAAGCTCCACTACGGCCGAGGACCGGATGGGCATCCGCGGCGAAAAGGAGAGCATCGCCATCTCCACGCTTCGCGTCCCCACCAAGGAGCTGTCCAAGAAGCATTCGTCGCGAACCGCTCCGCCGCCGGCGGAGTTCGACCTGGTCGCAGTGCAATACAAGATCGCCCGTCACCCGGACATCCTGCATGACGACGGGTACGAAATGCCGCTTGGACTAGCACGAGTCGAGGTGCTGATCCCGCGAGCGGTGGCTCCTGGAGAAGCCGATACGGGTCAGACTGAGCAGCCCGCCGAGGGATCAACGGACGGCGCGGCGCCGCCGGAAAAGGTGTTGTTGGATGAACTTTTCTCGGAGGAAGGAACCGGTGACAAGGATGTGTCATTGGGACCGGACATTAACTGGGAGGAGCTTTATGCCCCCGAAATACGGTTTCTTCGATTCTGCTACTACGACGGCTACAAGTGGTGGGACGACTGGCAGGTCGCGGGAGAGAACCCGCTGCCGCAACTCGTGCAGATCACCATCGGGTTCGAGTCGCATCCGCCGTGCGGCGAGGAGTTCGGGCAGGACAAGCTCAACGAGGAGTTTTGTGAGTGCCTGAACAAAGATCCGGTGGATTGTGAGCCGCTGCCCAAGGACCAGTATTCAACCGTCGTGCGCGTCACCGGGGCCGATCCGCTCTTTCGTTCCCGCGTCAGCCGCGAGAGTCAATCGGTGATCGACCAGATGGCGACAACTAAGGCCGAAGACAAAGGCGAGGAGCCGTAGATGGCTAGGCGCGCTCGTGCGGTCATCCTGCCGGTGGTCTTGTTTGTGCTCCTACTGTTGGGGCTGCTGGGGGCGATGTTCTCGTTTCGTATTCATGCGGACGTGTCCGCGACGCGAGTAATGGGTGACCGGCTGCAAACGCGCCTCGCGGCCGAGGCGGGCGTCGAGGCCGTGAAGTTGTTGCTTCGGACCGCCCGCTTCGATCGCACCCAGTGGTACAATAACCCCGTTGCATTCCACCGTATCTTGGTCTGGGCCTACGGGGCGGACCGTTCCACGGCCGGGACCAACGAAGAGTTCAAGGACACCAAGGCCTTTCGATTCAGCATTGTGGCCGACGATCCTACCGATGATGAGCGCTACATTCGCTTTGGCATCACTGACGAGGCATCCAAGCTCAACCTGAACACCGCCACCGATAGTCAGTTGCTCAAGTTCGTCGAAACGGTCGTCGGACAAGGGGAGGATAACGATCTCAACCCGCGGGCGATCGTGGACGCAATCATTGACTGGCGCGACGCCGATTCCAAGCCGACGGGTGAGGCCGGTGACACGGAGGAGGCGTACTATCGCGCGCTCGACAAACCGTATCGCGTCAAGAACGGGCCGTTTTCCACCGTCGAAGAGTTGCTGTTGGTCAAAGGCATTACCGGACAGGTGCTCTTCGGCGAGGACTTCGATCGCAACGGTCTGCTGACTCCCAATGAAGACGACGGCGACAAGTCATTCCCGCCGGACAACCAGGATGGGATCCTCAACCGCGGGCTTTTCCCCTATCTGACGGTCATGTCGTACGACAACAACACCAGCAACGACAACCGCCCACGGGTCTTCCTGTTCAGCGACGAGGCCACGCTCAAGAAAGAACTAGAACCGGTCTTTCCGGATGAACCAGACATCGTCAACTTCATCGTAGCCGTGACCAGGACCGGACCCGGCGTCCCGGGGCCGGGAGGAAAACCGCCTGGGCCCCAGCAGCCGAAGCAGCCGAAAACTGGTACCGGAGTTACGCCCGGTCCACAGGAACCGGGCGCGAACCCGCCCGTCCAGCCGCCACCCGGAACTCCCGGCGGAGGCAAGGGCGGCAAGAAACCCCCGACCGCACCAGTTCCCTCCGGCGGTCCTACACCGCCGAAGATTCCCCCACCCGTTGGTAAGCAAACGAATAGTATGAAGCAGAAGAACCTGGGCAGCCCTCCCAGTCCTGGAAATCCGCGCGGTTCCGTAGTGGACGAGGGCAAGGGCGGCAAGCCGCAGCCACCGGGCCGGACCGACCCGGTACCAAGCGATCCTACGCCGGCAGCGCCTACGACGCCAGTCGGCAGCGAAGTGGTACCAGGTGGGGAGGAAGGCGGCGAAGGAGGAGAAAAACCGACCGGGGGTGCGGAAAGCGGTGATGGTGGAACCGCGGCCACGCCGATTCGATCACCAGCGTCGCTGCTTCGCCCGCGCAAGGTTGGAACGGCACAGGAGGAGCCGAGTCCGCTGACGGTCGATCGCCTGCCGTTATTGATGGACCAGTTGTCGACTCGGCGGCCGGCGGAGCGGCGTATTCCGGGCCTTATCAATGTTAATACGGCCCCTCGGCAGGTGTTGGAATGCCTCGGAGAACTGAATGGGGAGCAGATTCAAAGCATCCTCGCACTTCGAGAGACGCTGGATGCGGAGACGTTGTCGACGCCGGCGTGGCTGGTGACGGCAGGGGCGGTCGACGTAGAGACGTTCGACAAGATCGCCACGAATCTTACCTCGCGGGGTCAACAATTTTCTATTGAATCTTTGGGCTACGGAGATCATATTGGTATGGTCACGCGGCTGCAGGTGGTGGTGGATATGGTGGGACCTATCGCACAAACGATCTATTACCGCGACCTGAGCTATCTGGGCGGCAGCTACCCGATCCGCGAAGAAGATAAGGAGCAGGTCCGTGGCCGGTAGACCGCCGCCGAAAAAGATCGTGGCCGTCGACTGGGACACGCGTACGCTGCGGATCGTCCATGCCCTGCTCGGCAAACGCGGGGTGAAAATCGACCGTTTGCTTTCGGCGCCGATTCCTACGGACCTTGATCTTGCGAACCCTGAACTATTGGGGCGACACATCCGGCGAGTGCTGGACCAGGAAGGGATCCAAACCAAGCACGCGACCGTCGACATCCCCCGCGATCAAGCCATTCTCAAGACGCTGTCGCTTCCGGCGCTTTCACCGGACGAGTTGGCGGGGATGGTGGGAATCCAGATTGCCAAGGAGCTGCCGTTTCCGGCGAGCGAAGCAGTGATCGACTTTGCGGTTCCGCCGTTCGCGGCTTCGGCAACGACATCGGAAGTGTTGGTGGCCGCGGTGCGCCGCGAGGTCGTGCAACAATACGAAACCACGTTCGAGGTGGCGGGTCTGAAACTGGACCGTGTGGGGCTTCGCCCCTATGCGAACACGGTGGCGGTTTGCGAATTGCTTAAACATGCCTTGCCGGAACGGGTGATGTTCATCGACGTGCGGCCTTCGCTGACGGAAATCGATGTCATCCACAACGGATCGTTGACCTTCTCGCGGGCGGCGTCGGTGATGGTCTCTCAGGAGGCGCGGGGTCACGGCGAGCGGCCGCGCTTTTCGATCGTGCGCGAGAGCGGCACGAGCGAGGCGCACGTGCCGATGGACTTGGACGCCGAAACGCCGCACCACCTCGGTGACACCGAGGCCATGATTCATTCGTTGGTGGTGGAGGTGACGCGTTCGATCGAGGCCTATCGGGCCAACGACGCCGGGGCAACCATCGACCACGTGGTCATCGCGGGCGACCTCGGGGTGGAGGAGACGCTGGCGGAAGCGATTCAGAAACGACTCGGTATCACGACGGAACTGTACAACCCGGCGGCATCGTTCGGTTGGGAACCGGACGAAGGGGCGGGAGCATCGGCGTTCGCTTCCACGTTGGGGCTAGTGGTGGGGCACTCCTACGACCGGGCGCTACACTTCGATTTTTTACACCCCAAAAAACGCGTCTCGCAGACTCAGGAGCGGTTGAAAAAGGCGCCGCTGGTGGCGGCGGTGGCGGTGTTGTTCGTCGCGGCGGGAGGAATTGCCTTCGCCAAGTTCACCGCACCCGCCCGGAAGACCTTAGCGAGGATCGAGAGTTCGATCCAAGAGCTGGAGGACAAACGCGCCGACCACAAGAAATTCTTGGAGGTGATGGAACGAATCCGCGATTTCGACGCAGAGCAACATGTTTGGGTCGACGTGCTGTACGACGTTCTCTACGTTCTCCCGACCAACGAGGAACTGGTGATCAACAATATAGAAATGAACCAGTCGGAGGGCCGGTTGGTGCTCAAGACCAAGACCAAGAACCGCGACACGGCTACGACCGCGGTGCGAAAGCTCGACGAGTTCCGACGAGAGGGGAAAGACCGCCCGCGGTTCAAGACGAGCATCGGCCCGCAGACGGAAAAAAAGGGCGAGAAATATGCGTATGTGCAGGACTTGCGGATTGCCCTGCTTCGGGATGACGCGGTGAAGAAGGGATCGGCGAAGTCCAAAAACTGAAACCCACTGCTGACCAGCAGTGACAGACGAAGTTATGGATCGACGTACGAAAATCCTGGTAAGCGCGTTCGCCGTACTGGTCGGCGCGGGGTTGGTCCGCGGGGTCGTCTATCCCACCTGGATTCAGCCGTTACTGACGATCGACGAGCGGATCGTGGAACGTCAGAAGGTGTTGGATGTGCTGGAGGCGCAAGAGTCGGCCGTGCAACAGGCGCGGCACGAGTACAAGGCATTGGTTGCGCGAGTCGGCTCGTTCGACGTGAGTAAGGTCGAAACTGAGGTGCGCGATCGGCTCAATCACCTGATCGAGAGGCACCATTTGCAGGATGCGGCGGTGTCTCCCAGTCGGCCCGTGGAGGACCGTAAGACGGGCCTGTGGTCGACGTCGATTTCGGTGTCAGCGACCGGTACTTTGGAGTCGACCATCACGTTCTTGAAGGACCTCGCGGAGCTTCCCTACGTCGCGCGGGTCGGGAACCCGGTGCTGTCACCGGTGGGTGGCGGGCGAAAAGGCCCCAAACAAGACCTCCTCAGCCTGCGGGTTCCCGTGGACTTGCTGGTCCTGCCGCAAAACCGGGTGGCGGGTAGCATCCAGGTAGCGGAACTGACGCATCCCGATACGTACATTCGTCACCAGGGTCGCGAATACGCTCAGATTTGGAACCGTAAGCCGTTCTCGGAATACGTACCGCCGATTCCGCTAAGGGCGACGGTGGCGCGAACCGTGAACGTGGAAAAGGGCCAGCCGGCCACACTCGAAGGGGCGGTGAGCGGCGGAGACGGCGAGTACACCATCCGCTGGTCGCCGTCGGAGGGATTGAGCGATCCGACGTCGCTGCGTCCGACGGTGGATACCAGCAAAGCGGAAACGAAAACATACACCCTCACCGTCACGGACGGCAGCGGTGGAACGTCCGAGGCCGTAGCGATGGTCACGGTGCGCGAGCCGCGGCCCGAGCCTGTGGCGGTGGTGAAACCACCAGAGCCTGTCCCCCCGCCGCCGCCGCCGGGTCCCAAGCGTTGGCCCGACGGGCGGAATATGACCATCGCCATGGCCTTATTGCGTACTTTGGGTCCGGAGCGGTTGGACGAGTTCATGGTATACAACAAACAATCCAAGCAGACCAACTATTACAAGGTCGGCGATGAATTCGACGGAGGAGAATTGGTTTTTGTGCATCAGCGCGGCGGGGTTGTGCGTAGAAATGAGGACTACTACGTGTATCCGATCGGGGCGAGCCTCGATCAACCCGTGGAAGCGAAGGCCGCCGACGACTATCCGGAGTTGAAGTCCGCGGCGGACAAGATTCGCGAGATTCGTGAGGCGCGGCAAAAGGCGATGCCCGCGCCGCCGGCAGCGCCCGAGGCACAGCCGCCGCCGACCGAGGCACCGGTGGAGAGCGGGCGGAAGATCGAGGATGCCAAGACCGAGCCGGAGCTGGAAGTGAAGCCCGCGGAAGACGCGAATGCTAAACCGGCTGAACCGGCGAGCGCGGATGAGAAACCGGCGGAGTCCAAGACGGCCAAGCCGAAGCGTCGCCCGAGTAGGCCCGTGACGCCGAAGAAACAGCCGTAGCCGGGCCGAGATGGCGAGCCAAGCAGAAGGAACCTAAAAATGAAACACAGACCGATCCGACGAACACGACGCCCCTTGGGGGTTGCAATTCTGTATTTGGCCGTGCTGGGGTCCGTCGGGAGCATGCCCTTCGCGCTTGCGCAGGTTCCCACCCAACCCGCCCAACCCACTCCACAGCCCGCGACTAAGGGACGTCGAACGAGCAACATAAAACCGCCTGTCCAGCCGCAACAAACGGACGAGCCAAAGACCGCGCCTGACGCCGAGGTGGAGACGCCCAAGGAGGCAGAGACCGCGCAACCGCAGACCCCGCCGCAACCGATCCCACCACGCCCCGTGCGTCCGACGCCAGGCAAAGGGGTCGAACCGAGCGACGCAGCTGTCAAACCGACAATGCCGGAAGGCGCTCTTGATCCCGCTCGCGGCGCGGTCGCGCAACCACAGCCACAGCCAACAGCGGAAGCCCCGAAGAAACCCGATGAATCCGAAGTGGACCCGGCCAAGCGGGTGGAAGAGGCGCGTAAGGCAGCCGCGGATCGCGCCGCTGCGCGGCGTGCTCGCACCGGACAAGGTACGGACGCGACGGGTAGACCAATTGCGGGTCAGCCCGCCACGGGTGCGACGGGCTTACCTTCGGGAGCGGGTTCTATGCCGGTCATGCCGCCGTCGGGGGAGACGATGGGGGAGGTTCCGCCGGACGGCGAGCCGTCGACGACGCTCAACATCGCTCCGGCGGAAAGCGACGTGCCGCCGGAAGCGAGGATGTACGGATTCAGCATCAAGGACGGTACCTACGAACAGCTCATTGCGGGGTTCGCCCGGCAGACGGGGCTGGGCGTGATCGGCGATGCGCCCAAGGATGGGAAGGTGACGTTCGTTACTACAGAGACATTGACTTTCGATCAAACGCTCGCTCGGGTTCAGATGCTACTGTTCAAGTACAAGCCGCACGAGCCGTATTGGATCGTGCGCAACGAGACAAACCTGGAGGTCAGCAAGGTCAACGATATTTACCGCGTCCTTCCGCGGAACCGGATGTTTCGGAACTTGGACGACTACCGCGCTGCCAACCTATCAAGTGACGAGCTGGCATTGGTAGTGTATACGCCCAAGAGCGGTTCGATCGCCGCTTTGAAGCAAGTTCGGGACTGGCTGCCGGATTATGTGCGGGTGACGCCACTCGATGAGCAAAACAGCGTCACCATCTTCGCTCTGGTGAGCGACATCGAGAAATATCTCTGGTTGCTGGACTGGATCAGCGGAGCGCGCACGGACCCGCGGACGCTCACGAAGATCGAGGTCCGTCACCTCTTGGCAAGCGAGGCGCTCAACCGGATGCGACAATTGATGGACATCGAGGGGGCGCCGCAGGGTAGGCCGCAGACGGCGGTTCCGAAGCGCGCTGCGCGGGAGCCGAGCGCCTTGGACACCATGCCCGAGCCGCCCGTAACGGTGATCGCCGACGACGCCCAGGGGATCCTCCTGGTGCGGGCGATGCAGGACAAGATCGACGAGATCAAGCTGCTTCTGCCCTTCATCGACGTGGACCTGTCGACACAGTCACCGGCGCCTGTGATCGTAAAGCTGCAATACGTGGACGCGAATGATATGATCGCCACGCTGCAGCAAATCCTGTCCGCGTCGTCGACGCCGCCGGGGACGCCTACGCCGCCCAGGGCGAAGAAGGGAAAAAAGGGCCTTCCCACGCCCGCGGGGACGGCGCCTATGGGCGCATCGGGTACAGCTACAGCTCCGGAGAGCATCACGCTTCTGCCTCACCCCTCCGACAACGCGATCATAGTGCTCGCCGACGAAGAGGGGGTGGCGCGGGTCCGTGAGTTGGTCACGCTTTTCGACGTGTCCACGACGATGGACCCGATACGGCTTCCGTTGTCCCACGCGGACGCGAATGAAGTGCTCAATACCATTACGGCCGTGTTGGGAGCGGCTAACCCCAAAGGGAAGCCGGCCCTCGACCGGTTTACCGTGGTCGTCGATCCCGCCGGGGATGCGGTGTGGTTCAGAGGCGGCGACAAGGACCTCGCCAGGGTGAAGGGCTTGATCGAGACGATCGACGTCGCGGGGGAGCCGGTGTCGCTCCGGGTGGTGATGTTGAAGTACCAGCAGCCGACGTTCGTATCGAACATGCTGCGAGAGTTCGAGGGGACCAACTCGGCGTCCCCGACGCCGGCGCCGGCGGGGAGAAAACCAAAGAGCAAACGGGCCGTGTCGGTTCAGACTTCGAAGTTCACTCCGGACGATACGACGAACAGGTTGTTCATTATTTGTACGGAGGACGATTGGGCGCGGTACCAGCCGCTGATTGCGCAGCTCGACCGGCCGGCGGATGACGGGGAGGTGTTCGTTCGCCTGCCGCTTCAGCACGCCGAGCCGAACACGGCCATCGACCGTCTTGTAGCGATGCTCGGTGACGGGGAGAGCGTGCGGTTCATCCCCAGCGAGGGGAGCATCCTCGTGGTGGGAGCGAAGCCTCAGCAGATCGAACGCATCAAGGTGTTTATCGCCGAAGTGGACAAGCCGTCGCATGTGGAGCAGCGGACGTTCGAGATTCGGCACGCCAATCCGGCGGACATCAAGTCGGCGATCGAGAGTCTGATCGCGGACATGCCGGTGAAGGCCCCACGACGGCCAAGGAAGGGCGACGCCGGTAAAAGTGGGGTAGCGACGGAGGCGACTGTGACGGACCAGTTGACCATCGTCCAACTCGGCCAACGGCTTGTGGTCCAGACCACGCCGGCGCGGATGGAGCAGGTTGCGGCGTTGATTGCCGAGTTCGACGTCGAGGAGGCGAAGACGGAACTGAAAGTGTACGCCGACTTCCCGCCGGGTACGAATATTGAGTCCATCTCCGATACGGTTTCGTCAGTGTTCACGGCGACTGGACGAGGCTCCAAGCGGGGAAACAAGGACGTCGCGGCGGTGGAGGGGCCGAAGTTCATCCCCCAGCCGGCGTCCGGCAAACTCGTGGTGATCGCCGATCCGTCGGTGTTCCCGGAAATCGAGCGGCTCCTGAACGTGCTGCGGCGTGAGGTAGAGGCGAGGCCGACGATCGTGGCGTTCGTGGAGGTCAAGCACGCCGACCCCGCGGATTTGGTGGAAAGCATCAAGCCGCTGCTGGATATCAAGATTCGCGGGCTGGTGGAGTCGGGGGAACTGGACGAGGCCGGTGAAGAGGGCGTGGCCGCGCCGAAGATGCCCAAACGTCGGTCGGCACCCTCTCAAACCTCCAGCGACCGTTATCACCTTTCGCCCGATTCGCGGAACCACCGGATCGTGATTGCGGCGCCGCAGGTTGTCGTCGATCAAGCGAAGGCGCTGATTGCCCAGTTCGACACCCCGGGCGAAAAGCCTGTCTTCAAGACGGTGGAACTGGCCAACGCGGCGCCGGACGAAATGGTCCGCGCGGTCAAGGAGATGATGGGCAGGCCGGTGGCACGCAAGGCTGTGAGCACGGGCAAGGGGAAAGCGCCGGTCATGCCGGCCGTGGATTTAGGCGGCGGAAGCGAAGGGCTGTCGGTCGTCGAGGCGCCGGGTGGCGGCGCGGTGATCCTGCACGGGCAGGCGGCGGAGGTCGCTCAGGCCGAGGATTGGATCAAGCAACTCGACGCGATGTCCACGCGAGGGCGGACCATCAAGGTTTACGAGATCAAAAAGGCGGACATGGCCAAGCTGTTCGACCTGGTGGTGAACGTAGTCGGCAGTTCGTCGCCGGCGATGGGCGGTAAGGGCGTGCCGCAAATGCCGCATAGGTCCGCGGGCAAAGGTGCGGACACAAAAGAAAAAGACATTGAGGAGGAGTTCACCACAAGCAAGACGTTCTCCGGGGCGGACTTGTACATCCAGGCCGATTTGATCGGGAAGACGATGTTGGTTGCCGCGACGCCCTCAAAGGTTGCGGAGATAGACGACATTGTCGCTCGCTTGGACAAGGGCACGGAGGAGGCGATCGGCAGGGTCATCGGGGCGGACAAGCCGACGCCGAAGTTGATGTACGACCTGAAGGAGGCCGACGCCATCGACGCGAAATATGCCCTGCGGGACGCGTTCGAGACCATGTGGGAGCCGCGCGATGAGCTTCCCCAGGTGGATGGCTTCGGGAGCGTGTTGATCGTGCGCTATCCGCACGATGAGCGCTTCGACGAAATCCAGGAATTCATCCGCAAGTACGCGGACAAGCCCGATCCGGAGAAGACCAAGATCGTGGCTAAGTCCTTCCCGGCCCCGGCTGGACTCAGGGCTGAGGAAGCGGCGGCTTGGATCAAAATAAATCACCCGGAGATCGTGGTGGACTTGGTGGACAAAACGCCCGGTAGCGACAAGCCGTACGAAATCGAACAGATTCGGCCGCTTGCACCCAAGAAAGCCAATCCTTGCGTGTTGCCGGGCGCTTTTCTCCGGGCGACGGACGCCCTGCTGGGAAGCATCGTCGGTCAGTCTCCACCGCAAAACGGTGCGGGAGGCCAGCCCGAAGCCCAACCATTACCTGAGGAGGAAGCGACCGAGGATGAGCCGGAGGAGGAAGTCGCACCCATCCCCACCGGCGATGACATGATTCGGCGAGCGATCACGCCGATCGTTCCTCGGAAGAGCAAGAAGACCACTGAGCCCCAAGCCGACGACAAGAGTAAGACGAGTGACAAGTCGAGTGACAAGCCGGGCGAAAAAGCGGACGACAAGAAAGGGCTGACGGGAGAGCGGATCGAAATCGAATACAACAACGTGGCCGGTGTGTTCGTGGTCAAGGGGCAAGCCGGCGACGTCAAAGAGGTTGATGATTGGCTCGATGAACTCAAAGAAGGGATTGAGGACTTCCCAGTCAAACCCGACATTCGCATCTTCCGCGTGCGGTACATCGACGTGGACTTGGCGCAGGACATCTTGGAGGAGATGTTCAACGCCACGAAGCAGCAAACGGCAATGCTGCAACAACAACAGCAGGCCGCGATGCGGGCACAGCAGCAGTTGCAGCAGCGCCAGGGACAGCAGGGACAGCAACCGGGGGCCAAGGGTCAGCCAGGCGACCAAGCAGGCCCCGGCGCTCCCGGCGCTCCGGGCGGTCGAAACGCGCAGCCGCAAGCGATCCAAGCGCAGCTGGCGCCGCCGCAGCTTCCCCAGGCGGGCGTACGCATCTATCCCAACCGGCGCGATCGCACTTTGATCCTGCGCGCCGAGACCAGCCAGTATCCGCAGATCGAAGAACTCCTCGCCACGATCGATCAGCCCAAGCCCATCGACAGCTTCATGCGGACCTATCCGCTCAAGAACCTCAACGCCGCCGAAGTGGAAGAAATCCTGCGGGAAATGCTGGGGATCGGCAAGGAAGGCGCTCGTCCCAAGGCCGGGGCCGCTCGGACTCCAGGCGTACCGGGTGCACCGGGCGCGTCGGCCGCTCCGGCGGATCAACTTCCGCAGACGATTTTACAGGAGACGGTCTCCGGGGCGTCACAATTAGGCGTCGATCCTGCGGACATCAAGCTGTTCAGCAGCGAGGTGTCCAATACGGTGATGGCCATGGCCCCGAAAAAGGCGTTGGATTTCATCGGGGAGTTAATCAACAAGCTGGAAAGCGAGGACATCCCGCAACGAACCACTAAGTACTACGAGTTGAAGCACGCGGACGTAGAAGACGCGGCGGCGTATCTGGAGAGTCACTTCGAGGAGGCGTCGGGGCCGCGTAAAACGCGAAAAGGCGGCGGGGATGCCGCGGCCGCAGGCCCGGGCGGAAAATCCCTCAACACTCCGAGCTTCGTGCCCTATCCGCGATTGAACTTTCTGACGGTCCAAGCGACGGCGGCGCAGATCGAAGAGATCGACAAGATCGTCGAACGGATCGACGTGAGCGGGGGTACGGACAAATGGGAGGACGTGGCATTGGCCCACGCCGACGCCAAACTGGTCGCGGATACGCTGACGAAGATGTTCACCGACAAGAGCGGAGGGGGTACTGTTCCGTCGAAGGCGACGTCCAAGGGCGCGGCCATCCCCAAGTTTATCGGCGAGGAGGGCGGCGGGATCGTTTTGTTCAGCGCCCCACCGAGCCTGCGCGAGCAAATCCTGACGACCATTGCCAAGCTCGAAGAGCAATACAAAGAGACGCGCACCCCGCGAATTATCGAGCTAAAAAACGCCAAGCCCAGCGCCCTGGCGGAGGCGATTGAGAAGGCCTACGACGCGAAAAAAGCGGGAGGTAAGTCGGGCGGATCGACCCCCGCGCGATTTACGGTGACGGCGCATGATTCGTCCAAGCGGTTATTTGTGATCGCCGATGACGAAACTTTCAAGGAAGTCGAGGCTTTGGCGAGACTGCTGGATGACAAGCCGGGTACGATCGGGGTGGAGTTTCGGATTTATCCGCTAAAGTTCGCCAGCGCCAAGACCGTTCACGCGCAGATGACCAAGCTGCTGAAAGACTACCTGTCGCGGTTGGGTCAGGATGCCAATAAGATTGAGGCGTTCAGCGTCGAGCCGGAAGAATCGTCCAACTCGCTCATCGTGCTCGGCGGTCCCACGGTGTTCGGTTTCCTGGAGGAGAACCTTCGGAAGATCGACACGCCGGAGATGAAGACGAGCCTGCCGGCATCGCTGATTGTCCCCCTGAGCAACGCGAACGCCGCGGAAGTAGCGGGGAATATCCAAAAGCTGTACGCCGGGAAGGAGCAACCGCTGGGAGTGACCGCGCCGCAAGTGGAGGCGAACCCGTCGACGAACACGCTCATCGTGCGCGGCACCCAGTCCCAGATCAACGAGATCAAGAAGGACATCATCGACCCGCTGGAAGCGCAAGACAAGCTCGCCAGACAGGTGCAGGTCAAGCCGATTAAGTTGAAGTTCGCCGACCCCGCCGGGGCCGCGGAGGTGATCAACAAGCTCTTCCGTTCCGAAGGCAAGAACGCCCGCGATCAGGTGCAGGCGTCAGCGGATTTCACCTCCAATTCGGTGGTCGTGGCGGCCTCGCCGGAGAACTTCAAACGCATCGAGGATTTGATCGCCCAGATCGACAGCGCCGAGACAAGTCAACAGGACGTCCACGTGGTGGAGATCAAGCACGCCGACGCCTCGTCCGTGGCACAGACCTTGACCGAAATCTTCGTCCGCGCGGCGGCAAAACAGATGGGCAATCAAGCGCCGCCGATCACCATCTCGGCGGTGGCGGGATCGCGGGCGCTGCTCATTAAGTGCAAGACCGACGACTTCGCCCGCATCAAGGAGACGATCAAGGAGCTGGACAACGAGGACGTCGGCACCGGCGGCGAAGTCCGCGTGGTGACGCTCCTCTACGGAGACGCCAACGAAATCTCACAAGCGATGGAAAAGTATCTGACCAACTCCGGGGCGGCTGGCGGTCGCGGACCTCGGTTGATGGGCGACGCTCGGATTAGCTCTATGCCGCAGAGCAATAGCGTGATGATCAGCGCCGCCAAGGAGGAGGTCGAGCGCTTGGTCGAGATCGCGCACGGGATGGATGTGGCCGGCGAAAAGGGCAGCGTCCCGCAGATCATTCCGCTGAAGTACGCAAATGTTGGTATGATCCTTCCCAGCGTGCAGGAGGTGTTCACGGAGACGCGAGGCGGCGGTCGGCGGAATCAGCCCGCGCCGGTGATCGTGGCCGACGAGGGCAGCAATGCGTTGATCGTGCGGGCTTCCCAGACGGACCTGGCCGCGATCCAGGGGATCGTCACCCAGTTGGACACCGAGGACAAGAAAGATAAGACTCCGTTCCGCATTATTAAGGTAGCGGCGGGAATCAACGTGACGGATCTGGCGGAGCAGGTGGAGACGACATTGAACGAAACCTCGCGGTCCCAGGCCGGTTCGGGGCGCGGGGCGCAGGTTCGGAGCGTCGCGGTGACGCCGAACGTGCGGACGAATAGCCTTGTCGTGTCGGGGTACGCGGCTATGTTCGATCAGGCCGAGGCCCTGGTTCGCAAGCTCGAGGAGATGGGTCCGGTGGGCAATCGAGTGACGGCCGTCGTTCCGCTCAAGAGGACCAAGGTCGATGAAATCCAACGGCTCATTGACCAGTTGACGCAACAGCCCGGCGGGACGGGTGATTCACGGCGCGGCGGCAGTCGTCCGCGGCCGACGAGTCGCCCGCGATCGGGACCGTGAGTCAGAGCGCCGGGCACAAGCCCGGTGACCGTGTTTGTCCGCAGGCTTGCGCCTGCGGCTCGGCGGGGCGGACTGTGTGGAAGGACCGGGCCATGGATGGGTTCCGGTGAGTGGAGGCAATGGTGATGAGGATGAACGGACAAACGAGGACGGGATGCGTCGGCCGGTGGCGATGGATATTCGCCGTGGGCGTCTTCGCGGCGAGTTTGTTGTTGGTGGACGGCTCGGCGAGAGGTCAGGCCGAGCGCAGTTCCGAACAAGCGCAAACGCAACAGCCGCCGAGCCCGCCGGCCCCACAACGCAAGGGTGCAGTGCAGCCGTCGCAACCTGCGCAACGCCCACAGCAACCACGCGGACAAAAACCGCCGGCACAGCCCGATCGGATCAGCGAGCTGGTGCGCGGACTCGACCCCGCGGTCTTGGCGCAGCTCGCCGGGGCGGAGGTGACGGCCGAGGTGGTCGGCGACCAAGTGATTTTGCAAGGCCCGGAGGAAGCGGTGAAGGCGATCGAACTGCTCATCCGAGCGCTGGAGGTCGAAAGCGAGTCGAAAGCGAAAGTCCTGCAGGTGGTCCAAGTCACGGAGCGTGACGCCGTGGAGATCGCTCGGACCGTCCAACAGGCGGTGCGCGATGCGTTGGGATTCGCAGCGCAAAAACAGGAGGATAAGATCTCCGTCACCGCACTGTCATCGAACATTCTATTGATAGCGGCGTCGCCGAAAGAAATCGACCAGGTGATCGACATCATCGAGCAGGTCGACGCGATTCCCGATCCGTTGGGCAAGGTGGAGTTGATGCGCTTCGACGTCGTGCATCGCAAGGCGGGCGACGTGGCCAAGGAATTGGAGAAGATCATCACCCAACTTCGCGTCGCCGCTGGGCAGAAAAAGGACCAGGGGAAGCTGCAAATCATTCCCAACAACTCCAACAACACCATTACCGTCACCGCCCGCGAAACCGAGCGCGAGAAGATCCAGGCCCTTATCGAGAATATCGACGTGGAGCCGAAAAAGGGCTGGGGCGAAATTCGCCTGACCATCTTCCCGTTGCTTCATTCCAAAGCGAGCGATCTCCAGAAAGTCATCCAGGATTTGATCAAATCGGAGGCCAAGGCGGACAAGGACGCCGTACAGGAGATGATCCAGCGCCTGCGCATAAGCAAGGCCGACGCGACCGGCAAGATGACCGACCTTGCACCGATCGATCTTCAGCGCCAATTGCGGATCATCTCTGACACGGGCACGAACAGCTTGATCGTGGCGACGATCGAGGAGAACGTCGAGCCTATGGGCGAGTTGATCCGCCTGCTCGACGGCGTGCCGCTCGCGGAGGAGTTCGCGGTCAAGCTGTTTCCCCTTCGCTTCGCCGACGCGGAGACGGTCAACAAAGTGCTCAAGGAGATGTTCGATTCCGGCAAGAAGCTGCCTGAGGACCCCAACGGCGGCGGAAAGGGCGGCGTCCCCACGGGTTCCGAGGGGCACGCCCTGGTATACAACGTAGGTCTGGCCACGGACTTGCGCACCAACACGTTGATCGTCTCCGGTCGCCCCGAGCAGTTGGGGCTGGTGGAGACGGTCGTCGGTGAACTGGACCGCCCCGCGACGGCCCTGAAGTTCCCCTTGCGGCTGATTCCCTTGGAGTACAACGACGCGACCGGGTTTGGGAAGATGGTGACGGAGTTGTTCGACCAACGGATGAAGACGGTCGAGGCTACGAACGCGGGCAAGTCCGCCGCGGAACGCGAGCGCATCTTTCTCAGCGTGGACCTCCGCACCAACTCCTTGATCGTTTCGGCCTCGGAGGAGAACTTCAACGAGATTGTCGCCATCGCCCGGCAGTTGGATACGAAGCCGGCGAAGCTGTTCGACCAAATCCGAATCGTGCCGCTAGCCAGACTCACCGCCAAGGACATGAAGACCAAGATCGAGGACTTGTGGAAGCGCAAGGCCGATCTGCGCAAGGAGGGCAAGCTGCTCGAGGATCTGCCCATCGTGGCCTTCGATGAACGCAGCAACTCGCTCGTGGTCGCCTCCAACCGCGAGGACTTCGACGAAATCCTGCGACTGGTGACTCTGCTCGAGGCCCAGCCGCTGATCGAAGATATCCGGCTGTTCAAGTTGGAGTTTGCCGACGCGGCCGTCCTTTCGGGGATGTTGGACGAGTTGTTCAAGGGTCTCGCTGGTCAATCGGAATCCTTCAAGGCGCCCACGATCATTCCCGACTCGCGAAGCAACGCGTTGGTCGTGGCGGGCGCCCGCGACGCGACGGAGCGCGTGGCCGAGGTGGTTCAACGGCTGGACGTGGAGGCCGGACCGCTCACCGCGGTTTTCAAGGTGTATCCCCTGAAGAACGGCTCGGCCAATCAGCTTGCCCAGCGGATGCAAAAGCTGTTTGACTCCCGTAAGGAGGGCGAAAAGACCGACCGGACGCCGGTGGTGATTCTGTCGGAGGAGTCGTCCAATAGCCTGGTGGTCAGCGCCTCGCGCGACGATCATGACGTGATCGACGGCCTAATCGATCTGCTGGACAAACCGTCGAGTCTTGCCCAGCAATTCGAGATCTTCCCGCTGAAGATGTCCAAGGCCAAGACGGTGGCGGAAAAGCTGGACAGCCTCTTCAAAGCACAGGGCGAGGGAACGACGGGTCGGGCGGATGCCATCGCCACGCAGGCCGACGAGCGGACCAACTCGATCATCGTGTGGGCGTCGCCCTCGCAAATGGCCAACATCGGCGAGGTCATCGCCAAGCTCGACACCTCCACGCCGGCCGTGGAGATGATGATTAAGGTTATCCAACTCAAGCAGGCGCTAGCGACGGATTTCGCCAAACTGCTCGAGGAGACGCTGATTGGCGACAAGTCCGGCGGCGATGAGGAGCGTGCGGTCATCGTGTCGTTTCTGGAAAAAAACCCGAACGGCAAGGAAATCCTACGCAAGTTGTTGCGCCAGGACATCCGCATCAAGCCCGACCCTCGGACCAACTCCGTGATGGTCATGGCCCCGGCGGACAGTATGTCGATGCTGGAGGCGATGATACTTGACTTCGACCGCATCCGCCCGGTGACCTCCGAAATCCGCCTGTTTCCGCTCATTAACAGTGACGCGAAGACCATGGTGGAACAGCTCACGGAACTGTTTAAGGCCGAAGGAGGGACTAAAGAGGGCGAGGCGAAAAGCCAACTGGTGTTCGGCGCCGCGGCCGAGGGATTGGACCTTGCGAGCGTCGGCCAAGAGCTGCGCTTCGCCGCCGATACCCGCACCAACACGCTCATTGCGGCGGGAGCACAAGTATACCTGCGGATGGTCGAGGACCTGGTGCGCTATCTGGATTCGCAGGAGGCCGAGGAGCGGGTGAACGAGGTGTACCAAGCCAAGTTCCGCCCCGCTTCCGACCTCGCCACCGCAGTCCAGGGGTTCATCAAGCAGGAGGTTGACGTGATCGGCGAGGCCGCGGACACGGAGGCGAAGACGAGGAAACAAGAACGACAAGTGTCCGTCGAAAGCGTAGGAAAGGAAGAGAAGGGGAGCAGCAGTTTGCTGGTGGGGACTAGTCGCCGCGCGTATCAGCGGACGATGGACATGATCCAGTCCCTCGATCGACCCGAACCGCAGGTCATGATCTCCGTACTGATCGCCGAAGTGTCGCTGACCGGCGGCGTAGACTTGGGGATCGAGTTCGCCGGACAAGACCTGACCTTCTCCAAGAAGGCCGTGGTCGGCCCCAACGGCATCGTGCAAGGCAGCGACTTCGACTTCGTCGGCGGCACGGACCTCGGGGCCGCCGGTCTGGGTTTGGGGGGGTTCAACTTCACTATCACCGGCGAGGACTTCAGTTTCCTCTTGCGGGCCTTGCAACAAGACAGCCGGCTCGAGGTGCTGTCGCGCCCGGTCCTCATGGTTCGCAACGGCGAAGAGGGCAAGATCACCATCGCCGACAAGGTGCCCATTGTGGCGTCCACGAACCTCAATCCGACCGGTCAAACACAATCGACCATCGGTCGGGAGGACGTGGGCATCATCCTGACCGCAACGCCGCACATCAGCCCGGACGGTTACGTCACCATTAAGATGAAGCAGGAGATATCGAGCATCGGCGCCAACGTCCAACTGACCGAGGGGGTCGCTTCGCCGATTTTCTCCACCCGCGAGGTGGAGACCAATGTGACCATCCGCGACGGGGAGACGGTGGTGATCGGCGGGCTGATCCAGTCGAGCGATGGACAAACTGAGAACAAGGTCCCCATTCTGGGGGACATTCCGTGGCTTGGCGTGTTGTTCCGCACCACTTCAGCCACCACCCGCAGGACGGAGCTTATGGTGGTTCTAACCGTCGACATCCTACGCACCGACGAGGACGTGAAGCAGATGTCGGTGGAGCAGCGCGACAAGTTCTTGCTCCCCGACACCATCCGGCAAAGTCCGTTGATGGAAGGTCTGCGGATCACGCCGCAGGAACAGGCCCTTGGACCGAAGGAGGACCGCGCGTCCGCCAAGGTGCCCCCGCCCGGTCCGGCGATCGAACCGCGACGCGAGGATCGCGATCTCTATGGACCGCGTCCCAAGACCTATGGGCCGGTGATCACTCGCCCGACCTCGACGAGCACGACGCAGGGCCCGGTTTACGGCCCCAACATCGCCCGCAACAAGGATTCGGTCGCCCACCCATGACCACCGTCCAGGCGATGATACGGCGAAGGTTTCGGTCGGTGGCGACATGCTTGGGCGTGTTCGCCTTGGTCACCGGCGGATGCCGTTCTTTGGGTAGGACGGACGCAAGCTCACCGCCGTCGTCGTCGCGCCCCATCCGCTCGGGCGACATTCACGGCGTGGTTTGTCTGTTCGATCAAAAGCCGTGGATCAGCGTCGATGCCGCGGGAGATCCCGATCCGGAGGGCATCCGCTATCGTGTCTTTCTCGACCCCGGCAAAGGTAAATGCGTTCTACGTGAAGGTTCGTTTCGTATTGAGATGTATCTGATCGATCGCACGGACTCCGGCGATACTGAGCGTACGCTGGTGAGCGATTGGAATTATCCGACGAGCGAGCTTGGAACCGTTCTTTCCAAGATTCTCGGCAAAGGCTATCACCTTCAACTGCGCTGGGCGAAGAAAGACACCGCCGGGCACGAGATCGAAGTGGTCACGCAGTTCATCGATCGATACGGCAACACCACGCGGTCGCCGACCAAGCGACTCCGCGTGCCGAAGTATTCGTCCTGAAAGCGTGTACAAAAACTCCTCTCCCCCTTATGGGGAGAGGGGTTCCTAGACACACTTTCAGGCATGTTCTTCTTTCCACTCTTCGAGCCAGGCCATCTGGATCGCCTCAAGTTTGCCCTCGGTGGAGGTCTTGGGGTCGTCGGTGAAGTTCTCCAATTCGCAAACCCATTCGTGTAGTTGGGTGAAGCGTACCGTGAGCGGGTCGAGATCAGGGAAACGCTCATAGAGCAGAATGCCGATGTCCTCGGCGTCATTCCACGTCAATTCGGTCATGGCAACTCCGATGCTTATGAATGAAGAATGCTGAATTCGGAATGCGGAATGGTTGTCACCCATTCGCGGCTCAGCCCTGCCCTGAGCCGCGAAGGGATGACACCGTGCATTCCGCATTCACAATTCCGCATTGATACGGCCCTTAATGCCCTTCTTGCACGAGATTGCGGTTCCATTCGGGGATCTCGACGACCACGTGGGCGGTGCCGTCGGGGACGCATTGGCAGGCGAGGCGACTGCTGGGTTTGATGGCCGGGGCGTTTTCGAGTTGGTCCTCTTCTTCTTCAATGGCCTCGTTGATGGTTTTCAGGCCTTCCTTGACATAGACATGGCACGTCGAGCACGCACATACCCCGCCGCAAGCGTGGTCGATCGCGATGCCGTTGCCCAGGGCGATGTCCAGAATGCTTCCCGGCAACCCGTTGTGCTCGTAGGGGAACTTTTCCGGATCGACCTCGATGGTGATGTTCATCGGCAAGTACGTGATCTTGTATTTGGTCGTCGGCACGGCTACTTCGGGCTGTTGGATGTAGGGATTGACGCCGCCCATGCTAGGTCTCCACACTTCGTAGGGTGGGTTGTCCGAACCCACCACGGTTGTTTTCGCGGGTCTCTTGACCAATCTTGCACGCTGGCTCTTGTCCTGCGGCCCCGTCATCACTACTCAGAGACGCCGTGATGGCCAGTTCGGCCAGGGGGATGGTCATGCGGTTGAACGCTTCACGGCGTTCGTTGAGGACGTGCGGATCAGTGCATTGTTTCGCAAGTTCGAGCAAACCCCGGATTTCGGCGACCAGAGCATCTCGCCCCGACACGTCGAGTAGTTGCCCATAACGCTCAACCATCTGCTCGGCCTTGTGGAGGTCGAACTCCAGCGTCGTGCGGACGTCGATCAAGTGATGGGCGGCCATGTCCTCGCGGGCGTGCTGAAGCGCTTCGGCTTGCATTCGTTTGACTTCGTCGCGGGTCAGGCCGTGGGAAGGGATGATTTGCACGCTCGCCGTCTGCGCGCTGCGACGCTCGGTGGCGGAGACGTTGAGGATTCCGTTTTGATCGATCAGAAACGTCACGTCGATCTTGGGAATCCCCGCGGGCATCGGCGGAACGCCCTGCAACTCGAAGACGCCCAGCGATCGGCAATCCTTGACCAGTTCTCGTTCGCCTTGCAGGACGTTGATCTTCACGTTCGTCTGGCCGTCCTTAAAGGTGGTGAATGTTTCGGACGCACGGCACGGAACACGGGTGTTCGCGGGGATCAGTTTTCCCATCGCTCCGCCGAGGGTCTCGATCCCCAGTGACAGAGGGGTGACATCTAACAGCAGAATGTCGCGCTGAACGCCGGCGAGAAGAGAGGCCTGGACCCCGGCGCCGAGGGCCACGACCTGTTCGGGATTGAGGGCCGTGTACGGTTGCCGCTGGAACACCTCCGCGACGCGTCGGCGGACAAAGGGCACTCGCGTCGAACCGCCGACCAAGACGACCTGTTGGATATTTTCGGGAGTCAGCTTGGCGGTTTTCATGGCCCGCGAGCAGGCCTCGATTGTCCGGTCGACGAGCGGTGCGATCATGGTTTCGAACTCGCCCCGCGTGACCGAGCGGCGATAGACCCGGCCTGCGCCGATGGCGATCTCCACGGGGGCTGAATCGCGGTCACTCAGGCGAATCTTGATATTTTCCGAGAGCGTCCGAAGCTGTTGCTTGATAGACGGCGTAGTGATGTCGATGCCGAACTGTTCGCGGATTTCACGAGTGAAAAGGTCGATCAGTGTGTGATCGAAGTCATCCCCGCCCAGGTGCGTGTCGCCGTTGGTGGCGAGAACCTCGAACACACCGTCCTCCAGGCGGAGGATGGAGATATCGAACGTGCCGCCGCCGAGATCGTAGACCGCGATGGTTGCGTGCTCGGTACGATCGAGTCCGTAGGCGAGGGCGGCGGCCGTCGGTTCGTTGATGATGCGCACCACGTCCAACCCTGCGATCTGGCCCGCGTCGCGCGTCGCCTGACGTTGGGCGTCGTCGAATTGCGCGGGGACGGTGATGACCGCCTTGGTCACAGGGCATCCGAAATGGCGCTCCGCGCGCATCTTGAGTTCGCGCAGGATCATGGCGCTGATTTCCGGCGGGGTGTAGCACTTATCGCCGATCATCACGGTCGCCACGTCGCGCCCGTCCTCTTGGCTGCGGCGCTCAATAGAATAAGGCAGGCGGCTAAGGTCGTCGGTTAAGTCCGCAACGCCCATGCCCATCAATCGCTTAATCGAGTAGACGGTGGTCGCGGGTCGCTCTACGGCGTGGGCGCGAGCTTCGCTGCCGATTTGCGCAACCCGCCCGGCGTCGTCAAAAGCAACTACCGACGGAAGCAATACGTCGTCTTCCCCGGCGGGCCCGGCAATCAGATGCGGCCCGGCCTCGTCGGCGTACGCGACCAACGAGTTCGTCGTGCCCAAGTCGATGCCGATGATGATGTCGTGGTCGTCAGTCATTGGTGGTTCTCGCCGATGCCGCAAACGGATCGACGGCAAGCTCCGCCAGCAGATTGTCGTAGTACTTCATCGAGTTCAACAACTTACGCAGCACTCTGCGTCTCGGCTCGTCGAGATCGGCGGCTGATTCCGCGAGGACGGCGATCTGCCGCAGTGTATCTTGTCGTCGGGCGGCGATGGACTCACTATGGCGCCGCAGTGCGTCGTCGTCGCCGGTGGTCCTGGCCTGGTCAATCTCCTCCCGGAGCATCATCACGTCGGCAAGGAAATCACCCGGCACCTCGCGCATCTCGGCCGCGCTCGGTCCGCCCGCAATTTCCAGCAGATAGTCCGCCCGTCGGACGGGATCGGACAGCACGTCGAACGCTTGGTTCAACTCGGCGCTGAGTCGCGTGGCCAGCGATCGGACCTCTTCCGGCTCGCCGACGAAACGATCGGGATGGACGCCGCGGGCGATCGCGCGGAAGCATGAATTGAGCCGCTTTTCGTCGATGGCGTACGTTCGTGGCAGGCCGAGGAGGGAAAAATGATCCGCCCACGGCGGCGGCGGATAAAGTGAGTGGCATCCGTCGCAAACGATCGGAGTAGTGAGCGCGGAATGGCAGTTGAGGCACTTGACGGGAAGATTCAGTCCGTCTGCGGCCATGGGTGGTCCTTCACTCCCATCACACGGTTCCGGCCACGACCCGACGGTCGTAACTACGCCGAAAAGCTTGACCCGCAGCCGCAAGAGCTGGTGGCGTTGGGGTTGCTGAAAACGAACCCGCGCCCCATCAACTCATCCTTGAAGTCCACCTTGGTGCCCTCCAGGTACAACAAGCTCTTGGGATCGCAAACGACCTCAATGCCGTGCTGGTTGCAAGTTTCGTCCTGCTCGCTGATGGTCTCAGTTAGGTCGAGCGTATAGCTGAACCCGCTGCACCCGCCGCCTTTGACTCCCACGCGAAGGTACATTTTCGTAGGTTCCGAGCCGTTCTTTGTGGCGGCTTCCTGCTGCTGCTTAATAATCTGGTTCACTTCTCGTGCGGCTACTTCCGTCAATGTGATCATTCTTTGGCTCCCAATGCTCCTTAACCGTTCGCGGCGACGTTCGCCGCCGTGGTTTGGGTCTGACTCTTTTTCTTCTTCACGTCCGCGATCGCGGCGCGGACGGCGTCTTCCGCCAGAACGCTGCAATGAATCTTGACCGGCGGCAGGGCTAGCTCGGTCACGATCTCGGTATTCTTAAGCTGCATGGCCTCATCGAGCGTCCTGCCCTTGACCCATTCGGTGGCGAGGGAACTGCTGGCGATGGCGCTGCCGCAACCGAACGTCTTAAACTTGGCGTCGACGATGCGGTCGTTCTCATCGACCTTAATCTGCAGCTTCATCACGTCTCCGCACTCCGGCGCCCCGACGATGCCCGTGCCCACGTTTGTGAGCGCGGCATCCATCGACCCGACGTTTCGCGGGTTCTGATAGTGGTCCACGACTTTATCGCTATACGCCATAACTCTGACTCCTCGTTACTTCACATTGCCTCAATCGGCCCGCCGTAGGCGGGGCAATCGACAATCCGCCTAGTGGTGTTGCCACACTACCTTCGACAGATCAATCCCCTGTTGGGCCATTTCATACAGCGGGCTCATGTGCCGC